>JARCRR010000079.1 GCA_029850565.1 Gallionella sp.
CATGAATACACCATGAAGTTGGAGAAGCCCATCAATATCTTGGTCATCAGGGGCAGTTCGGAATGGAATCCCTCGAACACTTTGGCGAACGCCGGAATGACGAAGATGTTGACGACGACGATGGCGATGGCCATGGCGATGACGACGAACGCGGGGTAACGCAGCGCGGATTTGATGCGCTCGCGCATGTCCTTCTCGAACTCGAGATGCTCATACAGGCGCAGAAAGGTCTGATCCAGCATGCCGGTCATCTCGCCGACCTGCACCATGCTCAGATAGAACGACGAGAATATCTTGGGATGGCGCCGCATGGCGCTGGACAACTCGCGCCCGCTATCCAGACTTTCGCGCAGGTCTTGCAGCATCAGGGAGAACACCCGGTTCTGCGAGGATTCTTGCAGTCCGGCCAAAGCGCGCATGATGGGCACACCCGCTTTGAGCAGGGTATACATCTGGCGCGAGAACAGCATCAGTTCCAGGGGATCGACAGTCTTCTTTTCCGAGAGGCGCTGCCACAAGTCGGGCTCGGTCGATTTGACCTGGCCCGCGCCGGTCATCTTGATCTCGGTCGGTGTGATGCCGGTGTTGATGAGTTGGTCGGCGATGGCGCCGCTGTCCACCCCCTCCAGCGAACCTTGCACCAGTTCACCGCGGGCGCTTCTTCCTCTATAAGAAAATACGGGCATCAGTCTTCCACTTGATTGCTGATGCGCATGACTTCGGAGATGCTGGTGTGTCCCAATTTCATCTCGTTCAAGGCTGCATCGATCAAGGTCTTACCCTTGAGGTAGCTGCGCGCGGCTTGTATGAAGTGTGTGTTGTCTTCATACGCCGCGGCATCCACCAGCTCTTGCGTCATCTCCAGCATCTCGTAGACGCCCATGCGGCCGTGATAGCCCGTACCGTTGCAGTGAGAACATCCGCGACCATGCATCAACCTGCCCCAATCGCCGCGCACCACTCCTTCCGATTCCAGCCATTCGACTTCTTGCGGTGATGGCAGGTGCACCTCGCCGCAGCTTTCGCACACGCGGCGCAACAAACGCTGTGCCAATACCGCTTGCACGGACGAAGCCACCATGTATTTCGGCACATCCATATCCACCAGACGGAACAACGTGCCGGCAGAGTCGCGGGTGTGCAGGGTGGAAAACACCAGGTGACCCGTCATGGCGGCACGCATACCGATCTGCGCTGTCTCCGTATCGCGCATCTCGCCGATGAGGATCACGTCCGGGTCTTGGCGCAAAGCGGAGCGCAACACCTTTGAAAAAGTCAGCTCGATCTTTTCGTTGACCTGCACCTGGTTGATGCCGGGCAGACGATATTCCACCGGGTCTTCCACGGTGATGATCTTTTGTTCGATGGTGTTGATCTCGGCCAGACCGGCATACAGGGTGGTGGTCTTGCCGGAACCTGTCGGGCCGGTGACCAGCACCATGCCGTTGCTGCGCTGGATGATCTCGCGGAAGCGTTTGAGCATATCCGGCGGCATGCCCAGTTTATCCAATGTCAGGAAGCTTCCGCTCTGGTTGAGCAGACGCATGACCACGGATTCGCCGTATTGGGTGGGCATGGTGGAGATACGCACATCCACCGCCTGTTCGCGCACGCGGATGTTGAAACGACCGTCTTGCGGCAAGCGTTTTTCGGAGATGTCCAGACCCGACATCAGTTTCAAGCGCAAGGCGATGGAAGCGGCGATCTTGCTATCCGCTTCGGTTTGCAGATGCAGGGCACCATCGATGCGGAAGCGTATCTGCAAACGGGTCTCCAGCGGCTCGATGTGAATGTCGGAAGCATTCACCTGCGCGGCATCTTCGAACATGGTTTGCAACAGCTTCACCACGGGCGCCTCTTCGGTGCCGACGGTATCGCTCAGCGCGCCGAAGTCGATATAGCTCTCGCCCAAATCTTCCGATATCTCGCGCGCCAATCCGCTGATCTCATCGGTACGGCGATAGACGCGGTCGATGGTTTCCAGCAACTGCCCCTCGGTGACCACGGCCACGTCGATATCGCGTTTGAGGATGCGCGATATCTCGTCGAAAGCGAATAGGTCGGTCGGATCGGTCATGCCCACCACCAACAATCCGTTTCGTTCTTCCAGCGCCAGCGCCCGGAAACGGCGCGCCTGATTCTCGGGCAAGCGGCGCACGATCTCCAGATTGGGGTTGTAGTACTTCAGGTTGATGTAAGGGATGTTGAGTTGCTTGGCCAGCGTCTCGGATATCTGGTCTTCGGTGATGAAGCCATTGTCCACCAGCACCCGACCCAGTTTGCGACTCGTGCGTTTTTGCTGTTCAAGTGCGAATTGCAGTTGATCGAGCGAGATGAGTTTTTGCTGTACCAGCAAGTCGCCCAAGCGGATTTTTTCCGGACGCGCCATAATTCCCCCCTGAAGATTTTTTCGAGACGCTAACGATGCAAGCGAAAGTTAGCCGTTTTTCCCAGCACTGACAAGGCTTATTCTGTGTTCAATGTGATTCTGTACCAGCCGGAAATCCCGCCCAACACCGGCAACATCATCCGCCTGTGTGCCAATACCGGTGCGCGCCTGCATCTGATCCGCCCGCTCGGGTTCGAGTTGGATGACAAGCAGTTGAAACGTGCCGGCTTGGACTATCACGAATATGCATCACTGAAGGTGCACGACAGCTTGCAGGCGTGTCTGCAAAGCATGCCGCAGACGCGCGTATTCGCTTTCACCACGAAGGGGTCCCATCCGTTCCATGAGGTTCGATATCGCAAGGACGATGCCTTTTTGTTCGGGCCGGAGAGTCGGGGCTTGCCGGGCGAGATATTGGAATCGCTGGCGCCGGAACAGCGTTTACGTTTGCCGATGCTGCCCGACAACCGCAGTCTGAATCTTTCCAATACCGTCGCAGTGGCCGTGTATGAGGCTTGGCGGCAGTGCGGGTTTGAGGGGGCTTGAGTTTTTTCGCCAGCAAGCTTGTCGAAGCGAGCGGCTCCTACAACAATGATTAGAGCGTGCGATATTGCCCCGTGTTGAATTCTTCACCGGGCTGGCGGCTGAGCAATGCTTCCACCGCTTTATCGGCAGGAAGATTCTCATACAGCACGCGATACACCGCTTGGCAGATGGGCATCTCGACACCTTGCTGTTGGGCGATGCGTTGCACTTCGCGCGCGGTGTATACACCCTCCGCCACATGCCCCAATTCGACAAGGATGGTGGAGAGCGAGTGGTGCTGCGCGAGCAACATGCCGACTTGGCGGTTGCGCGACAGATCGCCGGTACAGGTGAGGATGAGGTCGCCCACGCCTGACAATCCACCCAAGGTCTCGGCACGACCGCCCATCTGCAAACCGAGGCGCGACATCTCGGCCAGACCGCGTGTCAATAATGCGGCACGTGCATTCAGCCCCATCTGCATACCATCGCAGATACCCGCGGCGATAGCCAATACGTTCTTGATGGCACCGCCGATCTCGACACCGACCACATCGGTGCTGGAATAGATACGCAAGCGTGAATGGTGCAGCGCTTTGGCGGTACGTTGTGCGAACTCGCCATCATTGGAGGCCAGCGTCAATGCGGTAGGCAGCCCACGGGCCACCTCTTGCGCAAAGCTCGGTCCCGTCAACGCACCGCGCGGGAAATTCGCAGGCAAGGTCTCATTGACGATCTGATGAGGCAACAATGAGGTGATCGTCTCGATGCCTTTGCACAGCCAGATGACACCCGGAAATTTAACTTCGCCTTTCTCGTTTGCCCTTTCTCCCGCTTGCGGGGGCAAGTCGGATAGGGGGCGTGCGGGGAAACGACCTGCAATCTGTTGCATCACAGGACGCAGACCCGATACCGGCACCGCGGCGATGATCAGCTCTGTCTGGTCCAGTGCTTGAGCAAGGTCTGCAGTGATGGCGAGATTCTGTGGAAGCTGTATGTCTGGCAGATATCGCTGGTTGCGACGAGTGTCGCGCATCGCGCCGGCCTGTGCTTCGTCACGCGCCCACAGAGTGACCTCATGCCGTGCCGCGAAACTGATCGCCAGTGCCGTACCCCATGCGCCAGAACCCAGAACAGCGATACGCATCAATCGCCCCAGACGTCGTTACTTTTCACGTAACCAGTAGTGCTGTCACGATGGCGCACTTTGACCCAGCCTGCGCCCGCATTGCCCAACCACTCCAATCCGAGTTGACGCGGCGCGATGAACGCTACGGTAGCACTGTCGTCCCAGTTGGTGCGGACCGTGGTGGTCTCTGTCGTCACCACCACATAACGTTTGCTGCTGAGATTGCGCTTCTCGATCCAGAATATCTTGCCTCCGGAATCGCGCACTTTGACCCAGTTCTCCAACACCACGATTTGCTCCAAGGGGAGATAGCGGGTGGCAACGAACAGTTTGTTGGCCTTGAGCGAATTGGCATCGTAAAGGATTGCCGGTTCCGCCACCGACACGAACTCGATTGCCGCAGCCGTTTGGCTTGCGGCAAGGAGTGACAGTGCGATGACGTATCCGCGCATCAGTGTTTCACCGTCGCTGCGGCTTCAGCTTGAGCCAACGCCTGTTGTTTTTGTTGCTGGTAGATGACATCGAAGTTGATCGGGTTGAGCAGCACCGGGGCGAAACCACCGCGCACCGCCACGTCGGATACCACTTCGCGCAGATACGGGTAGAGGATGTTCGGACACATCACCGCCAGCACGTTCTCCATCTCTTCTGCAGGGATGTTACGGATCTGGAAGATGCCCGCCTGCTTGGCTTCGATCAGGAACATGACTTTGTCTTTTTCAGGCAGTTTGGCCGTCACCGTGATCGTGACCACGACCTCGAACACGCCCTCTTCGACCGATGCGGCCTGCGTTTGCAACTGCAGGTCGATCTGCGGATTCGTGTGCTCAAGGAAGACGGCCGGTGCATTGGGAATCTCCAGCGACAGGTCTTTCACATAGAGTTTTTCGATGTTGAAGATGGGGGTGGCAGGTGGGGTGCTGGTTGCTGCTTCAGTCATTTCTTTTCCTTGGTTATTTATTCAATAGCGGTATCAAACCGCCGGTCCGGTCTAATGCAAACAGGTCATCACAGCCACCCACGTGAGTTTCGTCGATGTATATCTGCGGCACGGTGCGACGCCCGGTCTTGGCTTCCATCAATGCGCGTTTCTCGGGATTCAAGTCGATGCGTATCTTCTCGATTTCCTTCACCCCTTTGCTCAGCAGCAGTCGCTCAGCGTTGATGCAGTAAGGACAAACGGCAGTGCAATACATCACGACCCTGGCCATGGCTCTTATCTTTCCAAGGGCAGATTGGCTTTTTGCCATGCCATCACACCACCCGTCAACAGATGCGTCTGAGTAAAACCTTGTTTGTTCAAGAAGACCGTTGCACCTGCCGCACGTGCACCGCTACGACACACGACGACGATGGGACGGTCGCGATACTTTTCGAGTTCGCCGATGCGATCCTTCAATTGGCCGGTCGGGATCAGGCGGCTGTTGATGATATGGCCCGAGTCATATTCTCCTTGCTCACGCACATCCAACACCACTGCATTTTGGCGGTTGATCAGATTCATGGCGTGCAGCGTATCCACTTCCTTGATGCCGCGCAGGCGATTGCCATAGAACGACCAGAACAACATGTAGCCGCTGATGAACGTGATGGAAACGGTCAAGACATTATTTTGCAGGAACTGCAGCACGACGGTACTCCTCGTATTTTTGGGTAGCGAATTCTAACAGAGGGCCGAACCGCGCCGGTTCTTTGCGCACCATTTCTCCCAACTCTGCGCGCGCTCTGGCGAAATCCATTGGATAGGCCCAGATGGCCTTCTCGAACATATCTTGCGCCTCAATGTCACGGCCGGACAATGCCAATAACAAGGCTTGATGGTAGGCCACCAAGCCGACCGGGAGGTAGCGTAGCGCGTTCGTATTCAATTCCAGCTTTTCCTTCAAATGGTCTTCGCTAGGCTCCATCATGTTGGCGATGAATAGTTCCGCATAGGAGCTGAACAGAGGGTATTCGTGAGCGGCAAACAATTCGTCGCGGGCTTTGTTGACATAGCTTTGATCTTTTACTGCCACACCGCGGAATGCCAGGGCATTCTCAAGATGTCGGTAACCCTGCGCGCCTTGCATTAAAGACATCGCGCCCAGAATCAGAATGATAGCCACCGAGAACCGCCCGACGGCACGCAATTCCAGTCGATAGCCGACGCTATCGAACAACCCCAGCATGACAGCTGCGATGCCGATGAAGTAGAGATACCACAGCGGATACTCGAGCAGACTGTGGATGCCCAATACTGCCAGCACCGCAAATCCCCACCAGTGTTCAGCGGTGAAGCGTACATCACGCACTGCCGATTGCCAGAACCACATACCCATGGTTCCCAACAATACCGCCGTGCCTGCCAGCCCGGCCTCCGCCGCTGTCTGCAACACGATGTTGTGCGCGTTGTTGTACAGCCCCGTAACGTCTGGATTGTGAAGCAATGCCGCAAGTTGCAGATGCTGGTAGGCGAATTGCCCGAAACCTGCCCCCAACAGCGGGAACTGCGTAAAGATCAATACAGCTTCGTACCACAGGTGGAACCGGATGCTGCCCGTACCCGC
This sequence comes from Gallionella sp., assembly GCA_029850565.1. Lineage (GTDB taxonomy): Bacteria > Pseudomonadota > Gammaproteobacteria > Burkholderiales > Gallionellaceae > Sideroxyarcus. The sequence goes on from JARCRR010000079.1 coordinate 6,590, forward strand.
TTGGCTGAACAGCCGTTCAGCGGAAGTAATGCTGCCTGTAGATCCGTCAAGAAAAGGGAGCTGCACCACGAAGTGCATCAGAAAGAACCCCAGCCACAGGGCCAGCGAAAAGAACATCAGCGGGCGTAACGCAGCGTCGCGGCGTTGCCACAGCCATGCCAGCACAAGGGCAAAACTCAGATACAACCATGCGCTGCGCGAACCCGATAACACCAGCACGAACAACATCGGTGTCGCCAGCAAGGCGACTTGCCACGAGCGCAAAGAGAAACGCTGGTGGAGCAATCCCAATGACACCAGTCCCAGCGCGATGAAATTGGCGAAGTGGTTCGGCTGCGCCGTATTGCCATACACCGCATCGGAGGTCTTGACGGTGACGACCGAATTCAAGAACGTGTCCCAGCGGTAGTGCTGGATGATTCCCGCCAGGGTATCCAGCTCGGCACCGATCAAGAGAAAAGCTGCCAACACTGACACCACAAGTGGCAAACCCAGTTCTTCACGCAGACACCGCCCCAACATCATCAGCAATGCCGCAAACAGGAAATAAAGCGACAACAGCAGCACATGATCGAAGTAGCCGATACGCCCGACGATGAACTGCACCAGCATCACCAGCATCAAGCCGATGGGCAACAGCACGATGCGCGGCACTTGCGGTGCCTGCCAGTAGCGTGCAGTCAACAGCAGGGGTAACGCGCAAATACCCAGCAGAGCCGTACCCCACTCCTGGTAGAAAGTCGTGATCGGGTATGCGTGGTGGTAATACAGAAAAGGCAAGACCCACATCAGCCCGACGAGGACTAGGCTGATGTGGGCCATACCGAAAGATGCAGAGGCGTTATTCTTTAGCAACTGCCTTTGACACCGAAGCGGGAAAGGATGTTATTCAACGGACATACCTGTGTGAATCCGCTCTGGAACAAGTTCAGACCGACGAATGCGGTGAACAACAAGAAATAGCTGCTGACGAATACAGGGCTGGCTTCAACACCCAATGCCAAAGACAACAGGATGAAAAAACCGGCGACGATGCGGACGATACGTTCTGCGTTCATGTTTGAAACTCCTTAAGTTTGTGGATTCTACTCGAAAATTAATAAGCCCTTATTCCCTCCTGCAACAGGGAATAAGGGCTTAAGGCTTACTGGTATTTCTTATACAGCGAGGCGTAATACAACACCGGGATCACCACCAGCGTGAGCATGGTGGACACCAGGATGCCGAAGATCAGCGACAGTGCCAGACCGTTGAAGATCGGGTCATCTAGGATGAACAGTGCGCCCAGCATCGCGGCCAATCCGGTCAGGATGATGGGCTTGGCACGCGCACTGGCCGCCGCGATTACCGCATGCTGCGGGTCGACCCCGTCGCGCAACTGCAGGTTGATGAAATCAACCAACAGGATGGAGTTACGCACGATGATGCCCGCCAAAGCGATCATGCCGATCATCGAGGTCGCGGTGAACTGCGAGCCGAACAGGGCATGCCCCGGCATCACACCGATGATGGTGAGCGGGATGGGCGCCATGATGATGAGCGGCACCACATAACTCTTGAACTGCGCCACCACCAACAGATAGATCAGGATCAGTCCCACGCCATAGGCGATGCCCATGTCGCGGAA
>JARCRR010000080.1 GCA_029850565.1 Gallionella sp.
CCTGCATGGTCTTCACCTGCTCCGGCCAGCCGCCGAGCTGGTCGAGGTCGCCCAGCAGCTGATCGGCATACTGGGTGATGCGGAAGAAATACATGGGGATGTCGCGTTTTTCGACCAGCGCGCCTGAGCGCCAGCCGCGACCGTCGATCACCTGCTCGTTGGCCAGCACGGTGTTGTCCACCGGGTCCCAGTTCACCGTGGCGGTCTTCTTGTAGATCACGCCCTTTTTGAACAGGCGGGTGAACAGCCACTGTTCCCAGCGGTAGTAGTCGGGCTTGCAGGTGGTCACTTCGCGCGACCAGTCCACGCCCAGGCCCAGCGCCTTCAACTGCTGTTTCATGTATTCGATGTTGGAATACGTCCATGCGGCGGGCGGTACGTTGTTGGCCATCGCGGCGTTCTCGGCAGGCAGGCCGAACGCGTCCCAGCCCATGGGCTGCATCACGTTGAAACCCTTCATGTGGTGGTAACGGCTCAGCACGTCGCCGATGGTGTAGTTGCGCACATGGCCCATGTGCAACTTGCCGGAAGGGTAAGGGAACATGGACAGGCAGTAGTACTTGGGCTTGTCGCTGTTTTCTTTCGCGACGAATGCCTGTGCTGATTCCCACTGTTGCTGGGCGGCGGTTTCGATGTCTTTTGGGGAATAGTTGGATTGCATGTTTCGTTGCTCTGCTGCGCAAATTTGCGGGTTCGGCATTATAGCGGCAACATGCATCCCTCGCCCATTCAAGGAGGTGCCGGGTATGAACAAGAAACTGTGGTTTCTATTGATGTTGCTTTCCTTGCCAGCCCAAGCCGAGCCGGATGCGTTAGTGCAGGCCGTACAGATGCCTGCCTGGTTGCAGCGCGGCGACAGTATGCGTCCTTTGCGAGCGGGACTGGCTTTGCAGAACGGCGACCGTTTGGTCACCGGAGCGAATGCGCGCATCTATGTGCAGGCCGCCGATGGCAGCACGGTGAAACTGGGCGAGAAAGCCAGTCTGACACTAGACGGATTGTCACGGCAGCCAGCAGACCCGTCCATATTCCGTGCCGTTCTGGATGTTGCGAAAGGCGCGTTCCGCTTCACCACCGCCAGTATCGCCAAATTGAAAGGACGCGACGTGACCGTTAGGGTCGCCGGAGCGACCGTAGGGATACGCGGCACGGACGTGTGGGGCAAAGATGGGGAAGAGCAAGGTGTGGTGTGCCTGATCGAGGGCAAGATTGACGTGACCGGCGTCGACAACAAGCGGTTCGTCATGGATCAACCGTTATCGTTCTACAAGATGCCCAAAGGTGCGGCTCCCCTGCCCGTGGCGCCAGTCGATGCGGAGCAGCTGGGTAAGTGGGCGACGGAGACCGATATCGCGCAACCTGCAGCGCAGGCAGGTGGCAAATGGAAGGTCGATCTGCTGACCGCGGCAGATCAAGCCAGCGCATTGGCTGCCTATGACCAATGGCGCAATGCCGGATATGACGTGCAGTTGCAACCCGTTGCCCAAGAGGGCGGCTGGTTATACACCCTGCAGATCAGGCAACTGCCCAATCGCACCGAGGCGGAGCGGCTCGCGACCCGGCTCAAGGGCAACTTGGGCGCGGAAAACCCGAGCGCCTCGCGCTAGTCAGCCAAACTGGGTTAGAATCGCCCTCCAAAATTTATTATCCATAATCGTTCAGGAGAGATCGTTATGTCCAGCAAGCATCCCGTCATCGCAGTAACCGGTTCTTCCGGCGCAGGTACCACCACCGTCAAACGCGCGTTCGAGAACATCTTCCGTCGTGAGAGCATCAAGGCCGCTGTTGTAGAAGGCGATAGTTTGCACAGTCTGGATCGCATGGCTTTCCGTGCTGCTGCTGCCGAAGCAGCCAAAGCTGGCAACAACACATTCAGCCACTTCGGCCCGGAAGCCAACCACTTCGACAAGATCGAAGGGATGTTCAAACAGTACGGCGAGACCGGCATGTGCCAACGTCGTTACTACGTGCACAGCGACGCAGAAGCCGTCGAGCACAACAAACACTTCGGTCTGACCAACCTGACACCGGGCGTATTCACTCCCTGGGAGAACATCGAAGCCGGTTCCGACCTGTTGTTCTATGAAGGTCTGCATGGTCTGGCCACAGATGAGAAGCAAGGTGTCGATGCGCGTCGCTATGTGGACTTGGGCATCGGCGTCGTGCCCGTGGTCAACCTCGAGTGGATCCAGAAGATCCATCGCGACAAGGCGGAACGCGGCTATTCTGCAGAAGCGACCGTGGACACCATCATGCGTCGTATGCCTGACTACATCAAATACATCACACCACAGTTCACCCACACCGACATCAACTTCCAACGTGTGGCGACCGTGGACACATCCAACCCGTTCATTGCACGCGACATCCCGACGCCGGATGAAAGCTTCGTCATCATCCGTTTCCGCAATCCGAAGGGTGTGGATTTCCCTTACTACCTGAGCATGATCCCTAACTCGTTCATGTCGCGCGCCAACACCATGGTCGTGCCCGGCGGCAAGATGAGCCACGCGATGGAGATCATCCTGTCGCCGATCATGCACGACATGATCGAGAAGAAAAAGAATTAAGAAACACGCAACAAAATGAACGGGGGATCAAGCAGTGCTTGATCCCCCGTTTTTTCGTCTGATGCGAACTATTGCTTAGCGGCAGGTACCTTACTACCCAGCACCCGATAATTTACCGACACCAACTCAAAGTCAGATCATTTGAACAGTCTGCCAAAGAACCCTTGCTTCTTGTTGACGAACTCCTCTTGTTGCATGTTCTTCTTTACCGATTCAACGTAGTCGGCGTCGTCGCGCTTGATGTGATTGAACAGCCAAGTGACCAGCAGGTTATTCAATTCTTCCGAAACGTCATCTCCCAGTTTGTAGCGCTCCTGATATTCACCCACGCGCTTTACAAACAGTTCATGTACTTTTTTGTGTGCTTTCAAGAACGGATAGTGCGCTTCCTCTTGCATGCTCTCTTCGAAAGCAAAGTGGGATAGCGTGTAGTCAACCAACTCGTCGATCACTTTGCCTATCTCTTCGCGTTTGTGGCCGTCGCTGCGTGCCGTATCAAGTTCGTTGATATAGTCGACGATGCGCTGGTGTTGTTTATCTATCACCGGAATACCGGTGTTCAAGTCTGTAGTCCAATTCAGTTTTGCCATATGCCCCCCTGGAAATTATTGATTGTTTCACCCGAACAACGGCGGGTGAAGTCCCGCACTATACTCGCCGTACATGCTTCGCTCCAACAGCGGAATCGATATTGCGCCAGCCGACGAATCTTGGCTGCTATCCCACCTTGGGCAAATGCGCCAACGAGGCTTTGATCGCTTCTTCCGGGTAGTTGAAGTCTTCCAATTTGCCCGCGAAGTGACGGTCATAAGACGCCATATCAAAATGCCCGTGACCGGATAAGTTGAAGAACAGAGTTTTCTTCTCGCCCGATGCTTTGCAACGCAAGGCCTCGTCGATACAGGCGCGGATGGCGTGGTTGGATTCCGGCGCGGGAATGATGCCTTCGGCACGCGCGAATTGCACACC
>JARCRR010000081.1 GCA_029850565.1 Gallionella sp.
CGACTACATCAAAGACATGCATGCACAAGGCGTGCAATGTTTCATCGCAGGTGCAGGCGGTGCGGCGCACTTGGCGGGTGTCATCGCCGGTAAGACGACATTGCCGGTGTTGGGTGTGCCCATCCCATCCAAATATCTGAAGGGCATGGATTCACTGCTCTCCATCGTGCAGATGCCAAAGGGCATCCCAGTCGCCACCTTCGCCATCGGCGAAGCGGGTGCGGCGAATGCAGGATTGTTTGCTGTCTCCATGTTGGCGTTGAACAACGCGGCGTTGGCTCAAAAGCTCACCGACTATCGCAAGAAACAAGCGGAGCAGATCGCCGCAACCACTTTGCCTGCTTTGTAATCCGAGGTTATCCATGTCTGCACTGCACGAATCAAATCTGACCAGCCTGAAATTTCTGCATCGCGGCAAAGTGCGCGATTTGTATGAAGTAGATGCCGACCATCTGCTCATCGTGCAGACCGATCGCTTGTCCGCGTTCGACGTCATCTTGCCTAACCCTATCCCCGGCAAAGGCGAAGTGCTCACGGCGGTCTCGAATTTCTGGTTCAAGAAACTGGGAGGCGTGATACCGAACCATCTGTCCGGTATCGATCCGGAATCAGTCGTGAAAGGTGAAGCGGAGAAAGCGCAAGTGCGTGGCCGTGCCTTCGTCACCAAGAAGCTCAAACCGCTGCCTATCGAAGCCATCGTGCGCGGCTATCTGGTGGGCTCCGGCTGGAAGGACTACAAAAAGACCGGCGCAGTGTGCGGCATCCAGTTGCCGGCAGGTCTGCAAGAAGCGCAGAAGCTGCCGCAACCCTTGTTCACACCTTCGACCAAGGCAGCGGTGGGCGATCACGACGAGAACATCTCGTTCGAGGAAGCCAAGAAACTGCTGGGCGCAGACATGGCCGAACAGGTGAAGAACGCCACGCTGGCGCTGTATACGCAGGCCGCAGACTATGCGCTGACGCGCGGCATCATCATCGCCGACACCAAGTTCGAGTTCGGTACCGATGCGACCGGGAAGCTCTACCTCATCGATGAGGCGCTCACACCAGACTCTTCACGTTTCTGGCCGGCCGACCAATACAAGGTCGGCAGCAACCCTCCCAGCTTCGACAAGCAGTTCGTGCGCGATTGGCTGGAATCTTCCGGCTGGAACAAACAGCCGCCTGCACCACAAGTGCCTGCCGAGGTGTTGCAAAAGACCGCCGATAAATATCGCGAAGCACAGCGACTCCTGACTGGCACATGATCGACATAGCGCAGCTCATCCAAGGGTTTCAACGCTTTCGTGAGCAGCATTTCGAGCATCACGACACCCTCTATCAGAAACTGGTAAAACAGGGACAGACACCGCAAGTGCTCGTCGTCGCCTGCTGTGATTCGCGGGTCGATCCGGCACTGGTGTTCGATTGCGATCCGGGTGATCTATTCGTCATTCGCAACGTCGCCAATCTGGTGCCCCCGCTGGAAGGCCATAGCGGGCATCACGGCACCACCGCCGCCATCGAATACGGCGTTATCAGCCTAGACGTCAAACATATCGTCATCTTGGGACACGCGCATTGTGGCGGTATCGACTCGCTCGTCAAGACGGGCGGCGTCGGCACACCGGGTTCGTACATCGACGACTGGATGAGCTTGGTTGAGAACGCGCGTGCCGAGGTGATGGCGGAACTGCCGCATGCGCCGGCAGAAGAGCAAGAACGCGCCTGTGAGCAACGCGCCATATTGGTCTCATTGGAAAACTTGAAGACGTTCCCGTGGATACGGGAACGGGTCGAGGATGGCAGTTTGATGCTACACGGATGGTACTTCGACATCGAACACGGGGAATTGCTACGCTACGACGCGACTACCCATGCTTTTGAATCCGTCTGATCACTTCTTCGGGGCAAGTCCCTTCAGTTCACGGTAGCGCACCTTGTCTGCTTCATAACGAGCTTTTACGGCTTCGTTCTCTTTCAGGCTGTTATCCAGATCGGATTGCAGTTTGGCGATGCGCACCTTGGCTTCATCCAAGTCTTCTTCCAGCGACTTTGGAATCTTGCGCCCCTGTTTGATCAAACTCTCGTGCTCTTGCTCAAGCTGGACTTGATTCTCTTGCGCGGATCTCAGCAAAGTGGTGTAGCTGCCGGTGCGTGCTTCGACCTGCTGCAGATTGCGGTCACGCGCCAGATCGATCTCTTTCTCGGAGCTATAAGTGTTGATGAGTGCGTTGTCATGGCGCTCTGCTTCAATCATCTCGCGGCTTTGAACAAGCTTTTTTCCATCCTTCTTGCCGCCCTCATCTTCGCGCTGTTTGATGCGGCCTTTGTCCAGCCTCACCGCTTCTTTGTCAGCGTACTCGGGCGGGATGGTCTCGCCGTAGTGGGTCGTGCCATTATTGTCCACCCACTTGTAGAGCTTGGCTTCGGCATTCAAAGAAAACGCCGCACACAGAGCCGCAGCACTCACCAACAATTTGGAATCGATCATCATTTCACTCCGTAACGGTCACGATAGGTTTGCACCGCGTGCAGATTCTGCACCAGATCGGCCCGCCCCTGCAAATAACCGAGCAGGTCATTCAGTGCAGCGATGGAGATGACTGGCAAACCGTAGTCGCGCTTTACTTCCTGCACCGCAGACAACTCGCCCTGGCCGCGTTCCATGCGATCCAGCGCGATGACCACACCGCACGGTGTCGCCCCCGCAGCGCGGATCAGCTCGATGGACTCGCGCACCGACGTACCCGCCGAGATCACATCGTCGATGATGAGCACATCGCCTTGCAGCTTCGCGCCCACTGTCGTGCCGCCTTCGCCGTGGTCTTTCGCTTCCTTGCGGTTGAAGCAATACGGCACGTTGCGCCCCTGCTCCGCCAGCGAGATGGAAGTGCCCGCTACCAAGGGGATGCCCTTGTAGGCGGGGCCGAACAACATATCGAACTTGATGCCCGAGGCGAGGATGGCCTGCGCGTAGAACTGGCACAGCTCCCGCAAGGCCGCGCCGTCTTGGAACAGGCCTGAGTTGAAGAAGTAAGGCGACAGACGACCAGCCTTGGTCTGGAACTCGCCGAAGCGCAACACATTCTGCGCGACAGCGAAGCGGATGAAATCTTGACGGTAAGCGTGCATGGAATCCTCAACAGCCACTAAATATTGTTGCTGTCATTCCGGCGAAGGCCGGAATCCAGCAATATAAAAATGCATTTTGGTTTAGAACCACTGGATTCCGGCCTTCGCCGGAATGACGAAGATAAGAGTTTCGTGGAACACCATCATTATAATGCCCGCCTCAACAGAATTCTGGATTTCAAATGCGCATCATCACCCTCAACTTCAACGGCATCCGCTCCGCCTACAACAAAGGCTTCCTCGAATGGTTCGGCAAGCAGGATGCCGACATCCTGTGTGTGCAGGAACTCAAAGCGCAAGAACCGGACATGACACCGGACATGCTCTCCCCCCTCGGCTACCACGGCTATTTCCACTATGCCGAGAAGAAGGGTTACAGCGGCGTGGGCATCTACTGCAAACACAAACCCGACAACGTCATCATCGGTCTTGGCATCCCCGAGTTCGACTTTGAAGGGCGCTACATCGAAGCGCAGTTCGGCAATCTCAGCGTCGTCTCGCTATACCTGCCCTCCGGTTCCAGCGGCGAAGAACGCCAAGCCGTGAAGTTCAAATTCCTCGAAGCCTTCATGCCGCACCTCCGCATGCTATTCAACAGCGGACGCGACATCATCGTGTGCGGTGATTGGAACATCGCCCACACCGAGAAGGATCTGAAGAACTGGAAAGGCAACAAGAAGAATTCCGGCTTCCTACCCGAAGAACGCGCTTGGCTCACCGAGTTGTTCAACGACGTCGGCTTCATCGATGTGTTCCGCAAACTGCACCCCGAACTCGAAGCCTACACATGGTGGTCGAACCGTGGCCAAGCATGGGCGAAGGACGTGGGCTGGCGGCTAGACTACCAAGTCGCCACACCGTTTATTGCTGCCAAGGCCATTCACACCGGTATCTACAAAGAGCAACGCTTCAGCGACCACGCACCGATGATGGTGGACTACAAGGACTGAGCATGAAGATCAATGAACCGTTGGTGTTGCTGGTGGCTGGCATCCTCCTCCTCGCCCTCACCGCCATCCATCCACACGACTACGCCACTTGGTGGATGGAGACCGCGCCCATCTTCATCGCGCTGCCCATCCTTGTTGTCACCTACAAGACCTACACCCTCACCCCGCTGCTGTATCGCCTGCTGTTCCTGCACGCTGTCATCCTCATGGTCGGCGGGCACTACACCTATGCCGAAGTGCCGCTGGGATTCTGGATGGAAGACTGGTTCGGTTTCGCGCGTAACAACTACGACAAGATCGGCCACCTCGCACAAGGCTTCATCCCCGCCATGCTGTTCCGCGAACTGCTGCTACGCAGCTCACCGTTGAAGCAAGGCAAACTGCTGTTCACGCTGGTGGTCGCAAGCTGTTTAGCGGTGAGCGCCAGCTATGAACTCATCGAATGGGCAGCGGCAGAGATGATGGGTCAAGGCGCGGATGCCTTCCTCGGCACGCAGGGTTATGCGTGGGATACGCAGTCGGACATGTTGATGGCGTTGATCGGGGCGATTGTTGCGCAGGTGGTGCTGGGGAAGATGCAGGACAAACAGCTATTGCACTGACCCTTTTTGTTGGTTGGAATTAATCGGCTTAGACTTCAATTTTTGAACCAATTCATCAACAGGCTGCCTATGCCACGCGTATACGTTATGGCATTTTTGCTTGACGTAATTTATGGACATCTGGATGTCGCCATCATCTTTTCCCTGTAACGAGCTGTAGAAATTTTTCACTAGCTCAACGTTGTGTTTAAGCGTGTCTGTATCTGTAAGGCCTTCTGAAATTTTCAAATAAGCTGCCGCGTCTCGCATCAAAACTGCTGATTTACTATTTTCTCCTAACGACTTATCAGTTTCCGGTGCAAATTTTGCTGCAGCAATGTTGGCAATTGCACAAAATGCGAAATCGTAAGCAGCTGCAGATTGAGGTGTGCAATCTGGGAATTGGCCTACCTTATACGGCAAGGAGATTCGGCATGAAGTTTCATGAGATGGAGATTCCTGTGTAGTAGTTTGAGCCTGCAAATTTGAGCTCCAAACAAGTGCAATTAATAAAAATTTGCTCAGGATACAAAATGGCATTTGTAGACGACTCATGATTTCTTTCTATCAGAAGTTTTGTTGCGTCTTATTCCACGGTGCAACCTTCAACAACACCACCATCCCCGGTATCGCCAACAACACACACAGCAAGAAGAACATCGTCCATCCCATAGATTCCACCAACCATCCCGCTGTCGCATTCATGAAGGTGCG
>JARCRR010000082.1 GCA_029850565.1 Gallionella sp.
GGGTTGGTCTTTTCGATAGAGCGGCGCCATTTCGAATTGCTGGAAGCCGAGGTTCAACAAGCGTTGGCTCTCGGTGCTGCGCAGATTCTCTTTCTCTGCGCCCAACACGACAGAGATAAGGCGGCGGTTGTCGTGCTTGGAAGAAGCGACCAGAGAGAAACCGGCCTCTTCGGTATAAGAGGTCTGTAGTCCATCCACATAGGGGTCGAGCCATAGCAAACGGTTGCGGTTGAACTGGTTGATGCCGTTGTATTTGTATTCGCGCAGGGCATACAGCGGGTAGAACTCGGGGAAGTCGCGCAACAAGGCGGCGGCAAGCAAGGCCAAGTCATGCGCGCTGCTGTAGTGTTGTTCTTCGGCTACGCCGGTGGCATTGGCGAAATGGGTGTTGCGCATGCCCAGACGTTGCGCCTGTTGGTTCATCAGGTCGGCGAAGGCGATCTCATGGTTGGCGATGGCTTCGGCCAGCACGCGCGCCGCATCGTTCGCCGATTGCACGATCAATCCGCGCAACAGTTCTTCGACCCTTGCGTCCTTGCCTACTTCCAAGAACATGCGCGGTTCCTCGTTCTGCAGACGCAGGGCATAGGCAGTGGGCTCCAGTGATTGGCGCAGCGATATCTTGTTCTGCTTCAAGGCATCGAACACGACATAGGCGGTCATCAACTTGGTGAGCGAAGCGGGGGCCACACGTGTGTTTGCATCGTGTTCGAGCAGCATCTGCTGGCTGCTGAAATCGTAGAGTGCATATTGTTTGGCTGCCAGTTGCGGGTCGGTCGGAAGTGCTTGTGCGCCGGAGAAAGTAAACGACAAGGCGAGCAGCAGGGGAAGGGCGAGTTTCATAAGCATCGGTGGGGATTGATCTGACGCGATTATACAGGGGCGCCCAGCGCAAGCGGCATAAAAGCCTTTGAGGCTGTGAGGAGGTGTTAGAACGATGCCGCGAATTGCATCGCTTGGTCAGCTTGCTCGGCAGCTTGTGCCGCGATCTCATCCGCTTGATCTGGGTCGATGCCAAGCACTCCCCATTCTTCCGTGCTGACTTGGTGTCCCACGAACTCATGCAAGCCAGTCGAAGATAGCAATTTTTCGGTGACGTTGATGATGCGCGCTAACGGTAATCCTTCTTCGGCACCTTCTGCATCGGGTGTATGGTGGTAGCGCAACACGGCGACGATTTCACTCGGCAGATGCCAATGCTTGGCGAGTTCGGCCCCCAATTCATCGTGTGAGATTTGCAGCAACTCATTTTCTATGTCGATGACAAGTCTGTCTGCTTCGATGAACATGCGGGTATGCAAGTCGTCACTGCGCTTGGTGTCCAGATATGCCAAGGCCAAATATCCGATGTCGTGCAACATGCCGGTCAGGAATATCAGATCGTCCGTAGGGCGCTTATTGGCAGGCATTGCACGCACCACTGGCAGCATGGCAAAGGCCACGGCCATGCTGTGTAGCCATAGCTCTTTCGGATCAAAGCGCCCGATGGATTGTTTCGCCAATGACATCACGGCGATGCCGCTGGCGACGGATTTCACTTTGTTGAGTCCGAGCAGCATGATAGCGTCGTTTACTGTGTTGATCTTGCGCGAAGCACCCAGCATCGGGGAATTGGCGAGGCCGATGATTCTTGCCGAGATGAGTGGCTCTTGTGCGATCAGCAACATCATCTTACGTTCGCCTTCGTCCCTCTCCAGATCGAGCGCTAGCAGCTTCTGCGCGATGAGCGGCATCGCGGGTAAGTTATTCAGATTGCGGACGGCAATTCGGAGGTTATTTGGCGAATTCATGACGCATAACCTGTCGGCTTAGAAAGTGTTGGCGAGTTGCTTTGCCTGCTCTGCTTGCTCATGTACCGCCGCCGTCAACTCTTCGGCGCGTGCAGGATCGATACCCAGAGACAGCCAATCTTCGGGGGTGATTTGCGTATCGACGGTTTCGTTGATGCCAAACGATGGCAGCAATCGCTCTGCCAAATTGAGTAATGCGACCAAGGGTTGTCCCGCTGCAGCCTCTTCTGTATCCGGTGCGTGGTGGTAGCGCAACACCGCGATAATGCGTTCCGGCAGATCCCAGTGGCGTGCCAGTTCCGCACCCATTTCGCAATGACTGATATCAATCACTTCCGCTTCAATCTCTTGCACAAGACGCTCAGGCGAAGCGGCGAGGCGGGTATGCAATTCATCACTGAGCGCGGTGTCCAGATAGTTGAGCACTAAGAAGCCGATGTCGTGCAGCAATCCGGCCAGAAATATCTCATCATCCAGTGGACGGGTGCGGCTGGGCATGGCGCGCGATAAGGTGCGCATTCCCAGCGCGACGCCCAAGCTGTGTAGCCAGAGTTGTTGCAGATCAAGTAGACCGGACGGCTTGTGACTGAGCGAAGACATCACGGAGATACCCACGGCCACCGATTTGACGCGGGTTAAACCGAGCAACATAGACGCATCTTGAACTGAACTCACGCGCTTGGAAGCACCGAACAACGGGGTGTTTGCCAAGCCGATGATGCGCGCCGATATCAGTGGGTCCTTTCCGATAAGCTGCAACAGTTTCTTTTCGCCTTCGTCCGTATCGAGTGACAAGGTAAGAATCTTTTGTGCGACTACAGGCATTGCGGGCAGGCTATCCAGATTCTGGATGGTTTTCTTTAGATCGACGTGTTGACGCTTGCTCATGTCTGCTCTCCCTTTATAAGAATGATTCCTACTTGGGAGTATTTACGGCACGTTTGGGGAATTCTTTACCCCCGATTTTCCATCAGACGACTTTCTAATGCTGGGAGCCAGCTTGCTGGCGATTGGTTATTCATTTCGATAGCAAGGTGGTTCCACATCGGTTGAGTTTTCGATGCTAGATTCAGACGGGACGCTTCGCCAGCTTGCGCTGCAAGGTGCGGCGGTGCATGTTGAGCACGCGTGCGGTGGAGGAGATATTGCCTTGCTGTTCATGTAACACGCGGTTGATGTGCTCCCACTCCAGTTTGTCCACGGTGGCGGGGTGTGCCTCTACGGGCACCTCGGTACTGGCACTATGGCCGAAGGCGGCGACGATCTCGTCGGCATTGGCGGGTTTGGACAGATACTGCGTCGCACCCAGCTTGATGGCCTCGACAGCAGTGGCGATGCTGGCGTAGCCGGTGAGCATGACGATGCGCGTGGCGGGGTCGAGTTCGTGTAGGGTCTGCACCAGCACCAAGCCGGAAGCGCCATGCATCTTCAAATCGATGACGGCGAATTCGGGCGGGTTGGTTTGTGCCAGTGGCAACGCTGCTTCGACGCTGTTGGCGACGGTCACCGCAAAGCCGCGTTTCTCCAGCGCGCGCGCCAACACGCTTCTGAACGTGTCGTCGTCGTCTACCAAAAGCAGAGTCGGCGTGTCGTTGCTGATTTGCGTCATGCGGCGGTTCCTTGCAAGGGCAGCGTCACTTCTGTGGTCGCCCCGCCGCCATCGCGGTTGTACAGGCGCACACTGCCGCCCATACGCTCCAGTGTGGCATTGGCGAGGAACAGACCCAGTCCTCGTCCATCCTGTTTGGTGGTGAAGAAGGCCGAGCCGGCACGCGAGGCGGCTTCTGCGGTGAGACCGGGGCCTTGGTCTTGTATCTCCAGCACGATGTTCTTGGCGTCCCAGCGCAACATGATCTGCATGCCTTCGGAAGAGGCATCGGCTGCATTGTTCAGCAGGTTGAGCAATGCAGCGCGCAGGGCGGGGTCGGCGCGCAACTGCGGTGCCGGCAGGCTGGCTGCGACCTGGTAGTTGTAATGCACGGTAGGGCGCAGCAGTTGCCATTCATCCAGCACGCCCAACAAGAACCCTTCGATGCTCATCACTTCCGGTATCTCCTGTGCATGGCTGACCAAGGTGTCGAGGATGCGTTTGCAGTTGCGCACTTGGTCGTCAAGGATGGAGAGGTTGTCTTTCTGTTCGGGAGCCGTGCAGTCGTCGTGCATCTCACCGATCACCACTGACATGGTGGACAGCGGTGTGCCTAACTCATGTGCGGCACTGGCCGCAAGTGTGCCCAAGGACACGATACGTTCGTTGCGCAATGTTTCTTCACGCACTTGGTTGAGTAGGGCATCGCGCGATCTGACTGCCGCCGCCATCTCTACCGCGAAATAGGCGATCACCGCCGCACTGATGACGAAGCCCAGCCACATGCCGAGCACATGCGTGTTGAAGGCGTCGCCCAACGGTGAGGCCGGCTCGCTGGCGGCTGTCGCCTCTGCATCGGGTTCGGTACGGCAATAATCAGGCGAGGTGACCTCGGGTTGCTGCATCTGGTGTTGGCTGTGATCCATGTGTATCGCTGCATGGTCATGAGCAGGCGCGGCAGTTGCTGCACTGGCGGTGTGTTGGGCATGTGCATTGCCGCTCGGAAGTGGCACGTACCACACCATCAATAAGCTGTAGCACGCCACCGTCAATGCGGCCATGCCCCACGTGTAACGACGCGGCAGCGTCGCGGCGGAGAGCACCAGTGGCAACAGATAGAGCGAGACGAAGGGGTTGGTCGAGCCACCGCCGAAATATAACAGCACCGTCAGCGCATTCACATCCAGACACAACTGCAAGAACAGTTCGAGATTGCCCACGGGGTAGTCGAGTGACAGACGCCACCATGTGAGCAGGTTCACCAGCACCAGGAACACCACTGTGCCGACCATCGGCGTCCAGGAGAAATCCGCGCTCAGGAAGCGGTGCACTAGGATCAGCGTGGTGAACTGTGCAAGGATGGCCCAGTTGCGCAGCATGAATAAACGGCGCAGATGCGAGTGACCGGTCTGGGTGGAGAGCAGGGATGAATTCATGAGGACGGATTCTACTGGAAGCCCGCCGTTATTGGGGTGCGACAAAATGCCGCAGGGTTCGCGATCGGAAAATCCATACAATCCGCGTCGAAATTTTTCACAGGAGAAGAGCATGAAGCAGAAGATGATCGTAGCCGCCGTGTTGCTGGCAATGAGTAGTTCCACATACGCTGCCGAGAAGGCAGCCTTGGATGAGGTGGTTGTGACGGCACCGCAAAGTACAGAGCCGCTGACCGTGAAGACCGATCCCAAGAAACCGCGTCAACCCGTCCCCGCACACGATGGTGCTGATTACCTGAAGACCATCCCGGGTTTCTCGGTCATACGCAAAGGAGGCACCGACGGTGATCCGGTGCTGCGCGGCATGGCTGGTTCACGTCTGAACATCATGTTGGATGGCGAGCAGATATTGGGCGGCTGCGGCGGTCGCATGGATCCGCCGACCGCCTATGTGTTCCCTTCCTCCTACGACAGTATCACCGTGTTGAAAGGCCCGCAGACCGTGATCCATGGTGCGGGCAATTCGGCAGGTACGGTGTTGTTCGAGCGTAGCGTCAAGCGTGATGCCGCTGGTTTGACAGGAAGCGGGTCGTTGATGGTGGGCAGTTTCGGGCGCAACGACGAGACGCTGGACGCCAAGGTGAGCACCGGTTCAGCCTACCTGCGTGCCGGGGTGACGCGCTCTGAAGCCAATGACTATCAGGATGGATCAGGCAAGGCAGTTCATTCGGCATATAACCGTTGGAGCGCGAACGCGGCAATGGGCTGGATGCCGAGCGATGATACGCGTCTCGAATTGACGCTTGCCAAGAGCGACGGCAAAGCCGCTTATGCGGATCGCAGCGTGGATGGTTCGAAGTTCGCCCGCGACAATATCGGCCTGAAGTTCGACAAGCGGCACATGGGTGGTCTGTTGGATGGTATCGAGGCGCAGGTGTATTACAACTATATCGACCACGTGATGGATAGTTACAGCCTGCGTGCCGGTGGCAACCCCGCGAGCATGATGGCGGCGATGAATCCGGATCGCAAAACGACCGGTGGTCGTTTGAACGGCACCCTACAATTGGCCGAGGCGACGCAGATGAAACTGGGTGTGGATACGCAGAACAACGTGCACACCGGTCGTACAGGCGCTGC
Organism: Gallionella sp.; assembly: GCA_029850565.1. Lineage (GTDB taxonomy): Bacteria > Pseudomonadota > Gammaproteobacteria > Burkholderiales > Gallionellaceae > Sideroxyarcus. The sequence goes on from JARCRR010000082.1 coordinate 5,955, forward strand.
CCCCGGCTACATGGGCGACTACACACTCAAGGCGCGCGTGAAGGATGCCGAGTTCAAGAACATCGGTGTGTTCGGTGAGTTACACCAGGGTATCTCCGATGCCAGCCGCGTCATCGTTGGAGCGCGGGCTGATAACTGGGAGGCGACAGACTATCGGGCGAAGGTAGACATGATGGGCATGGTCGCAAATCCAACCCAGAACCAGACTCGCAAAGAAACACTGTCTAGTGGATTTGCTCGCTACGAACAGGATGTGTCAGCGACCTCGACTATGTACATTGGTTTAGGGCGTACTGCGCGTGCTCCTGATTACTGGGAGTTGCTCAAAGAAAGCATGACAACCGCCAGTGCTTTCAACACCAATCCGGAGAAGACTACCCAGTTGGATGTGGGGATGAATTATCGCGAAGGCACGTTGTCCGCTTCTGTCTCGGCTTTCTATAACAAGATCGTTGATTACAACCTCATCCAAAGTAATGTTATGAAAATGAGGATGAACATGATGATGGTGATGGTGCCTACGCCGGTGACTGTCACACGCAATGTGAACGCTACAACCTACGGTGCCGAAGCGGGCGTGGCCTATATGCTGGCGGATAACTGGAAGGTCGATGGCAGTCTCGCCTACGTGCATGGCAACAACGATACCGATGGGACGGCTTTGGGGCAGATGTCCCCGTTGGAAGGTCGTATCGGTTTGACCTATGACAACAAGGTGTGGTCGTTCGGCGGTTTGGTGCGTGGCGTCGCTGCGCAGGATCGTGTGGCAGTCAATCAGGGCAACATCGCGGGGCAGGACATCGCCGCGTCGAGCGGGTTCGGCGTGCTCTCGCTGAACGGTGGCTGGCGCATCAACAAGACGGCGCAACTGACGGCCGGTGTGGATAACCTGCTCAACAAGACCTATGCGGAACATATCAGCCGTGCGGGGGCGATGGTGAGCGGATTCACACAGACCACGCGCGTGAACGAAGTGGGCCGCAATCTGTGGGTGAAGGCGAACGTCGATTTCTGATCGATCGATTCGGGCTAGAATGACGCGCCATGTCGTAAGGTGTGGCGCGTTTTAATTTAGGAGAAAGAAATGAAGAAGATTTTGAGCGCTGGTTTGTTGACAATGGCCGCGGTGACAACAGCTTACGCGGACGAAGTGAAAGTAAAGGATGCATGGACACGCGCCACTGCGCCTGGCCAAGACAGCGCGATGGTGCAGCTTGTCATCACCAGCAAGAAGGCGGCAAAGTTGGTGGGTATTGCTTGTAAGGATGCGAACACGTCGGAGCTTCATAGCATGGTGATGGAAGGAGAGATGATGAAGATGCGCCAGGTAGATTCCATCGACCTGCCCGCGGGCAAGGCGGTTGACTTGGGCGAGGCGGGGTATCACTTGATGTTGATGGGGCTGAAGAAGCCGCTTGCAGAAGGCAAGAAGACCAATTGCGAAATGATCGTGCGCGGTGCCGATGGCAAGGAGCAAAAGGTGCAGGTGATCGCCAAGGTCAAACCGCTGACCGAGTCCGCCGCACACGGGCATATGCATCACCATTGATTTACGAAGGAGGTTCATCATGTTGAAACGATTGTGTGGGTTGATGGTTTTGCTGTTCGCGCAGCAGGCATGGGCCGGCGCGAACGATGTGATGGTGGACAAGGTGTGGATGCGCGAGAGTGTGCCCGGCCAGCAATCCGTCACGGTGCAGATGAACCTCTATGTGACCAAGCCTGCGCGTCTGTTATCAGTGAGCAGTCCAGTCGCCGCATCCGGAGAGATCCAGAACGTGGAGAAACGCCACGGCAAGATGCAGACCTCCACGGTGGATAGTCTGAAGCTCATCCCCAACAGCACGCTCATCTTTGGCAATCGCGGCATCTATCTGGTATTGAACGGTTTGAAGCAGGCGCTGAATGTGGGTGATCGTGTGCCTGTCAGTCTGGTCATCGAGATGGCGGGTAAGAAACAGACCGTCGATATGGAGGCCGAGGTCAAGGCATTGGAGTTGAGCTACAAACACTACAACGATCCCACGGTTAAAGACCACCGTTAAACCACCGCATCTTTCCTGCTGAACGGGCGGCTCGATGCCGCCCGTTTTGTTTTGGTCTGGAGTAGAATTCGCGGCAAATTTATCCAGGGAAATCACCCATGCCATTGACCGCTGCCACCGCCGCCCAGAAAGCCCACACCCTGTCCGAAGCGCTGCCCTACATCCAGCGCTTCTTCGACAAGACCATCGTCATCAAATACGGCGGCAACGCCATGACCGATCCCAAGCTGCAAGAGGGCTTTGCGCGCGATGTGGTGTTGCTCAAACTGGTCGGCATGAATCCCGTCGTCGTGCATGGTGGCGGCCCGCAGATCAACGACCTGCTGAAGAAGGTGGGCAAGCAGGGCGAGTTTATCCAAGGTATGCGTGTCACCGACGAAGAGACCATGGACGTGGTCGAGATGGTGTTGGGCAAGGTCAACAAGGATATCGTCAATCTCATCAATCGCTATGGCGGCAAAGCTGTAGGTCTGACCGGACAGGACGGCGGCTTCATCCGTGCCGAGAAGCTGCTGCTGGAAAGCATCACCGAGCCGGGCAAAATGCTGGACATCGGGCTGGTCGGCGACATCAACAAGATCGACCCCTCCATCATCACCTTCCTCGATTCCGGCGATTTCATCCCCGTCATCGCGCCCATCGGTGTCTCGCCCGACGGCGAGACATTGAACATCAATGCCGATGTGGTGGCAGGCAAGCTGGCAGAAGTGTTGCGTGCCGAGAAGTTGGTGCTGTTGACCAACACACCCGGCGTGTTGGACAAGAGCGGCAATCTGCTCACTGGACTGACACCCAAGCAGATCGACGATCTGGTGGCGGACGGCACATTGTCCGGCGGCATGCTGCCCAAGATCGGCTCGGCGCTGGATGCGGCGCGCGGTGGCGTGAAGGCGGTGCACATCATCGACGGTCGCGTGGAGCATGCGCTGTTGTTGGAAATTCTGACCGATGAAGGTGTGGGTACGCTCATCAAGAGTAAATGAACGAACGCGTCTGGCTCTTTGATCTGGATAACACGCTGCATAACGCGACGCCGCACATCTTTCCCCACATCAATCGCAGCATGACGGCCTACCTGCAAGAGCATCTGCAGTTGGATGAGGAAGCGGCAAATGCCTTGCGCGTGGATTACTGGCAGCGCTATGGCGCGACGCTCACCGGCTTGATGAAGCATCACGGAACCGATCCCGACCATTTTCTTTGGCACACGCACCAGTTTGCGGATTTGAGCGAGATGGTGGTGAGAGAGCCGCGATTGCGTCATGTGCTGAAACAGATGGCGGGGACCAAGATCGTGTTCTCGAATGCGCCCATCCATTACGCGCAAGCAGTGCTGGAGTTGTTGCGCGTGGATGACCTGTTCGATGA
>JARCRR010000083.1 GCA_029850565.1 Gallionella sp.
GTCTTAAAGGGGACGACATCGTGATAGGGGCGAGAATCTTAAGTGTGGCCGACACGATCGAAGCCATGCTATCGCATCGTCCTTATCGTACAGCGATGGGTATTGACATAGTGCTTAATGAAATCGAGTTGTGGCGCGACAAGCGTTTCGATGTACGAGTGGTAGATGCCTGTATCAACCTATTCCGAGTGAAGGGCTATGTCCTGCCCAACTGAAATATCTCTGTAAAGAACTGATGGACACTGTCGCCGCGGCATAGCGAAGGTGTTTGGAAATTCCGTGCAATTCTGGATGGGGTTGCAGGACGAATTCGAATTACGCGAGGCACGCAGCGCAATCCATGAACAACTGGAGCAGATGATGCCGATTGCGGCGTAGAAAGTATTTCGAGCCGCCCCTTAAATTCTATTGGCCAGGAAAAAATGGGAAAAGACTGCCTTGATCTGGACTATTTGATCCGAGCCTACCTCAGGTTCAAGGAATGGATGGACTATGACATAGAGCGCTCGGCTTACTGCGCTATGGAAATCATCGTGATGCAGAAGTTGTTCGGAACTGCATACATCACCGTTCCTGCCAACTTGGCTACGGCTAGCTACGAGGAATTACTGGATGCCATGGAAGAGCGGCAGAATGTCCTGAACGATCTGACTTATTCCATTGACATGTCAGCAGGGATAGACGAAATACATAGGCTTCTGAATGAAGTGAACAAGACAACCTTCAAATCCACGGTGCATTATTTCGTCACGCTGCACGAAGCGATTACTCAGGTGGCCGCTAGCGCCACATATGATCCCGACTCGGACAAAACCGAACCTGTCATTGATACCGAGCCATTTGAAGATCACTTCGAGGAAGCGGATGAAGTTTTGTTCGAAGAGATAAAGGCTTTTATCATCAGACATTATCCAAAAATTGAATCTCTGAGTTTTCCGATTGAAACACGTCATGTCATGGGACTACCTAGGCATGCACCCAATCCTGTGCCTGACGTATTCCAGTGAAAGTATTTTAATACTGTCGTAGTTGGATGTTGTGATCGCTTGGGGCTGGCCAAGATCGGGTACAGAGAGAAAAAATGATGACAAAACGCAAGTGGCGAGAGTTCACGGAGGTACGTGCGTGGGCGCAAGGGCAAGAAATTCGATCAGAAACGCAATGGCGAGAGTTCTGTAAACGGGGGGCACTGCCAACAGATATCCCGACAAGTCCGAGCACGGCTTATAAAGACCAATGGATATCGTGGGGTGACTTTCTCGGCACGGGATATGTTGCCAGTCAAAAACGCCACTATCGCTCGTTCGAAGAAGCCCGCAAATGGGCACGTGCGCAAGGGCTCAAGTCAAACACGGAATGGCTCAGGCTCGCAGCCGAGAAACGATTACCAGCGGACATTCCCACAAATGTGAAGCAGGTTTATCGAGGCGAATGGCAAGGTGTCGCGGACTTTCTTGGAAACAACTATATTCACCCCCGCAACCGAAAATACCGCTCCTTCGCTTTGGCACGAGAATGGGCCCGTACCCGTGGCCTTCAATCCGAAAAAGAATGGCGCGAGCATATCAAGCGACCTGGCTGGCTCCCAGTCGACATCCCCGCGAATGTGTACAACGTCTATCGAAATGATTGGACAGAATGGGGCGATTTTCTGGGTTCTGGATATGTAGCGAACCAAAAGAGACGCTATCGCACTTTCGCCGAAGCACGCAATTGGGCGCGCGCCCAAGCCCTGAAGTCCAAAACCGATTGGGTGAAGAGCATCAGGGCGCCGGGCTGGCTGCCGAGCGACATTCCTGCTGATCCCCATAAAACCTATGGGGTAGCATTTACGTCGTTTGGAGATTTTCTCGGTACCGGGAATCTGGCCTCCTCTGAATACCAATGGCGACCTTTTCATGAGGCGCGCGCTTGGGCACAAGAGCAACAGATTGACAGCGTGTCTGAATGGCGCGAGTTGGCGCAGTCGGTCAAGGCAGCGAAGCAGTGGCCCAAAGACATCCCTACCAATGCTGCTCTGGTCTATAAGGCGGAATGGGAAGGATGGGAGGCTTTCCTGGGAGTGCAGCGGATGACCAAGCGCTCCAAGGTCGAAGAACGGCTGAGGCATGAATTGGCCAGTGTATTCTCCGCAATCGATCTTGACGTCAGGAGGATTCCTGTTCCAGGTGCTATGGCAAAAAACGTTGACATGTGCGCACCTACGCTTCGCTTAGTTGTCGAGTTCGATGGGAATTATTGGCACAGCACCAAGGAATCAGAAACGCGCGACAGGGCGAAGACACAAATATTGCAGAATGCTGGTTGGATCGTAGTACGCATCCGCGAGCATCCTCTTGACCTGATCAGTTCGCATGACATGTTGGTTCCGACGAAGCTAGGAACATTCAAGCTAACTGTTGCCGTACTCAAACACCTGTCAATCCTTGGCTATGTGACGCAAGATGCGGTGGAGCGATACGAGGCTGGTGGCCGAATTGTGAATGGCTCCCTTGCATCCAGTGCAATTCGTGAAACGTGGCGGCCATTTGCCGAGGCACAGGCGTGGATTCGGGCGCAGGGTATCAAAACCCAAGCTCAATGGTTCGAGCGGTTGAAAAAGAAAGGGTGGCTGCCAAGCGACATCCCGCGATATCCGCTGGAAGTTTATAAAGACCAGTGTGCTACTTGGGGAGTCTTTCTTGGAACTGGTCGCAAGGCGACCTTCCAGAGAGAGTATCGGACATTTGAAGAGGCTCGCGAATGGGCGCGTGCGAAGCAGCTCAAATCACAAACCGATTGGGTTGCGTGCACAAAACAAGAAGGGGGGCTGCCAAGCGACATCCCAGCGAACGTGCACCACGTCTATAAAAACGAATGGACATCATGGGGTGACTTCTTAGGTACTGGGAACGTGGCTCCCGGTAGCCGCCACTGGCGGCCTTTCACAAGTGCACGACAATGGGCACAAGAACAACAGTTATCCACCAGAGCCGGTTGGCAAGCGCTGTCCAAGAACAACAAGTTACCGCCGGACATTCCCACTTCTCCACAGACTGTCTATGCGAGCGAATGGGCGGGGTGGCCCGATTTCCTGGGGAAAAACCTTTGACTATCTCTATTTCGGGTTGCATTTGAGACAACTACAGAAGAATAACTACTTCTGTCCAGTGCCCAGATTTATCTCTTCAGGCGTGCCCGAAGAGATTTAAATTGTTACCCTGAATCATGAGTATTTGCCTTTCAGTCTTCCGCTCGTCTTGGCATAATCCGCCCTCGTAAAATTCACCCATAGACCTCTCTTTACAGAGGTCTTTTTAACTCAGTAAATCAATCCATGCTTCCTTCAATCGAACAACGCCTTGCCGCCGAGATCGCGGCCAAACCTGCTCAAATCGCTGCTGCCATCGCCTTGCTGGACGAGGGCGCGACCGTGCCTTTCATCTCGCGCTATCGCAAAGAGGCGACGGGTGGGCTGGACGATACGCAGTTGCGTTTGCTGGAAGAGCGGCTGCGTTATCTGCGCGAGCTGGAAGAGCGCCGCGAGGCCATCATCGCCTCGATCGCCGAGCAGGGCAAGATGACGCCAGAGCTGTTGAAGGCGGTGTCGCTCGCCACCGACAAGACGCATCTAGAAGACTTGTATCTGCCCTATAAACCGAAGCGCCGCACCAAGGCGCAGATCGCGCTGGAGGCGGGGCTGGCGCCGCTGGCGGATGCGCTGCTGGCGAATCCCACGCTGAATCCGGAAGAGGAGGCAGCCAAGTATCTGCGCGAGCCTTTCACCTCTGATGTGGGCGACGCCAACCCCGGTGTGGCGGATGCCAAGGCGGCGCTGGATGGCGCACGCCAGATCCTGATGGAGCGCTTCGCCGAAGATGCTGGTCT
>JARCRR010000084.1 GCA_029850565.1 Gallionella sp.
GAAAAGACCAACCCGTCAGCTCGCTGCGCTTGTGGAAAGGCACCGAGCACCAAGTCGAGATCGGCTTCCGCGAAGACCGCTTCGTGACCGTCCCGCTCGGACAGCGTGATCTGTTGCGCGCCAAGCTGGAAACCAGACAACCGCTCATCGCGCCCGTGAATGCCGGTCAAGCTATCGGCACACTGCACTTGTTGTTGAACGGCGAACCCTATCTGGATCTGCCCGTCGTCGTGCTGGATAGCGTACCCTTGGCGAACGTGTTCTCGCGCGGCGTGGATGCGATACGATTGTTCTTCCAATAAGGAGACAGCCATGACGGTCTATTTCAACGGTGCATTCATGCCCATTGATGAAGCGAAGGTATCCGTGCTGGATCGCGGTTTCATCTTCGGTGACGGTGTGTATGAAGTCATCCCGGTGTATTCGCGCCGCGCCTTTCGACTGGCGGAACATTTGCAGCGTCTGCAACACAGCCTGGACGGCATCCAACTGAAGAACCCGCACAGCGAGAGCGAGTGGACAGGCCTCCTCAACGAACTCATCCAGCGCAACGCGCCTGAAGACCAGCACCTCTACCTGCATGTGACGCGCGGTGCAGCGAAACGTGACCACGCTTTCCCCATTCCTGCGCCAACGCCCACTGTGTTCGTGATGAGCAACCCGCTCACCACACCGAGTGCAAACTTGTTGAAGAGCGGCATCGCCTGCATCACCGTGGTAGACAACCGCTGGTTGCGTTGCGATATCAAGGCTATCGCGTTGCTGCCCAACGTACTGTTGCGCCAGGCTGCTGTGGAAGCCGGATGTGCCGAAGCCATCCTTATCCGGGATGATTCTTTTCTCACCGAGGGTGCTGCCAGCAACATCTTCGTGGTGAAGGACGGCAAGCTGCTCGCGCCGCCCAAGGACAACCTGATGCTGCCCGGCATCACCTACGATGTCATCCTCGAACTCGCCGCCGCGAATGGCATACCGTACGAGGTGCGGCGAGTATCGAAAGCGGAAGTGTTCAGCGCGGACGAGCTACTGCTCACCTCCAGCACCAAAGAAGTGATGGCGATCACCACGCTGGATGGCAGACCCGTCGGCAACGGCAAGCCCGGCGCGATGTTCGCCAAACTGCATCCGCTGTACCAGACATTCAAACGCGAAGTGATGCGCAAATGATCGAACCCAAAGATTCCCTCATCGAATATCCCTGCGACTTCCCCATCAAGGTATTCGGCTTCGCACACCCTGATTTCGTGCAAGCCATCACCCAAGTCGTGCAGGCACATGCACCCAACTTCGATAGCAAGAACATCGAGTCACGTAGCAGCAGCGCTGCCAAATACACCAGCCTCACCTGCACCGTCCACGTCACCTCGCGTGAACAACTCGACAACCTCTATCGCGATCTGACCTCGCACCCGATGGTCAAGATGGTGCTCTAACAAATCAAGCTCCCTCTCCCGCCGGGGGAGGGCCGGGGAGGGGAAACACTCTATGCAACATCCACCACTACACATCCGCGCACTCGGCCTCGTCGAATACGAACCGACTTGGCGCACCATGCAGCGCTTCACCGCCGAACGCACTGCCGACACGGCGGACGAGATATGGCTGGTACAACACCCGCCCACCTACACGCAAGGCCAAGCTGGAAAACCCGAGCACCTGCTGCACCAGACGCATATCCCCGTGGTAAAGATAGACCGCGGCGGGCAGATCACCTATCACGGCCCCGGCCAGATCGTCGTCTACCTGCTGCTCGACCTGCGCCGCTGGAAGATCAACGTGCGTGAACTGGTGCGTCTGATGGAGCAGGCGGTCATAGCTCTGCTCGCGGAATATGGAGTGAAGGCGGAAGGCCGCGAAGACGCACCCGGCGTGTACGTGGGCGACGCCAAGATCGCGGCCCTGGGTTTGAAGATCAAGAACGGCTGCTGCTACCACGGCCTGTCGTTCAACGTGGATATGGACCTGACCCCGTTTACCAACATCAACCCTTGCGGCTATCAGGGGCTGCGTGTCACGCAGTGCATCGAACAGGGCATCATCGTGCCGATGGAAGAACTGCAAGCCGAACTCACACAGAATCTGATGCATGGCTTGCAGCAGCATCTGCAAAAGAAGCAATCACTCGAACAGCCGTAAGATCAGTCCGCGCAAAGTAACTGGAGGGTTTCATGAGACTTCGCCTCAGACTTCTGCTATTGGTGCTTTCCTCGCTCTGGAAGAAACCGCTAGGCGTCCTGGACGAGTCCATCCTCTCTTTGACCGTCCTGCCCAACGATATCGATATTACGAAGATCTCGAATGATCGCTATATCGCGCTCATGGATCTGGGAAGAATGGATCTGGCCTTTCGCTGTGGACTGCTGAGATTGATGCTCAGAAACAGATGGGCGCCATTGACGACCTTCAACACGATCCGCTTTCGCTATCCCTTGAAGGTGTTTCAGAGATACCAACTCAAGACCAGAGTCGTGTGGTGGGACGACGAATTTCTATACTTCGAGCAAACGTTCACACGCAAGGGCCGCGTACTCGCCACGGGACATTTGCGCGCGACCCTTCTTGGCCCGAACGGCCCCGTCCCTCCGAAAGAAATAATCGATGCGATCGGGCATCCGATAACGAAGCCCGGCCAACCGGAAATCGTGGCCAAGCTGCGAGAGCTGAATGACCTTGTTCACGAAACCCAGCAAGAAAAACCCTGACTGTGGATATTGAAGTGCTTCGAACCAACATCGCCTAAAACAAACTCTGCTGCCCGCTCAGGTTCGGCCTGATGAACTTGGTTGTGTCGAGCGATACATGCTCGCGATTAAAACCCAATCGCTCACATGCCAACTGAAAACGTTTCACCAGCAATTCCGCGAACAAACCGTTGCCACGGAAACGCGAGCCGAACTCCGAATCATTCTCCTTGCCGCCGCGCATATCGCGCAATCGGCTCATCACATGCTCCGCCTTCAATGGGTAGTGCACGTTGAGCCAATCCTTGAACAGGTCTTTCAACTCATACGGCAAACGCAGCAAGGTGTAGCCCGCCGTGCGCGCACCGTGTTCATACGCGGCTTGCAACACGTTTTCCAATTCGGCATCGGTGAGAAAAGGGATGACCGGCGCGACCATCACTCCACACGGCACACCCGCCTCGTTCAGCGCACGGATGGTGCGCAACCTGCGCTGCGGTGAGGCCGCACGCGGCTCCAGCTTGCGTGCCACCTCGGCATCCAGCGTCGTGACGGTGATGAACACCTGCACCAAGTCGTCGCGTGCCATCTGCGTGAGCAAGTCGAGGTCGCGCTCGATGAGCGCAGACTTTGTCACGATGGAGAACGGATGCTTGCACTCCGCCAGCACTTCCAATATCTGCCGCGTGATCTTCCAATCGTGCTCGATGGGTTGATAGTGGTCGGTGTTGGCCCCCAGCGCGATGGGCGAGCAACAATAGGAAGGCTTCGCCAACTCCGCGCGCAACAACTGCGCCGCATCCGGCTTGGCGAACAGCTTGGATTCGAAATCCAACCCCGGCGAAAGATTCAGGTAGGCATGCGAAGGTCGCGCATAACAATAGATGCAGCCATGCTCGCAACCGCGATAGGCATTTAGCGTGTACTCGAACGGCAGGTCGGGCGAATCGTGGCGCACGATGATGCTCTTCGCACTCTCCACCGTCACCGTGGTCTTGAAGGGCGGTAGCGCTTCATCTGCCGCACCCCATCCATCGTCCACACGCTCCCGCGCCACCGCCTCGAAGCGCCCTTCGATCTGCAACGTCGCACCACGGCCTTTTCTTACTTCATATTTCATTTCATCACACCAAGAACGTTCGTTCTGTGCGAACTATAGGGTGCGAGAGGATGCCATGTCAAACCGGGTGGACATATTGCTGCCGCAAGCGAATGCGGCTAGTGTGCACGTCCAAAGGAGAGCACCAGATGACTGAAACCCGCAATCCGGAGCACAAGCACAACCTGCTGGCACGCGGCCTCTTTATGCTGCTCATGGCGCTGGCATTCAATGTCTGCGGCACCGTGCTGTGCATCGTCGTCGTCATCCAGTTCGTGGTGATGCTGTTGAATGGCACGCCCAATCCACGGCTGGTCAGCTTTGGCCGCAGTCTGGGCAACTACCTGCGGCAGATCGTCAATTACCTCACCTTCGCCACCGAAGAAGTGCCGTTCCCGTTCAGCGAATGGCCGACCAATGAATGAGGCGCACACCATGAACTGGCTGCACAAACTGCTCCCCGAAAGAACCCGCGAGAACCTCTGGCTGCACCTGTTCGGCCTCACCAAAATCCCATTGTTGTTTTACGTCGGCGTCTCCCTCATCGAGCTATCGCCGCAACGCATGGTGGTGAAGATTCCCCTGAAGCGCCGCACGAAGAACCACCTCGGCTCCATGTACTTCGGCGCGCTCTGCATCGGTGCGGATGTCGCCCCCGGTGCCTACGCCATCTACCTCATCCGGCAACAGCCCGTGCGCATCAGCATGGTGTTCAAAGACTTTCAGGCAGAGTTCCTCAAACGCGCCGAGGGTGATGTGCATTTCACCTGCGAGCAGGGCAAGGAGATCGCCGCACTGGTGGCGCAGGCAGCGGCATCGGATGAGAGAGCCGAACGACAATTGGATGTGATCGCCACTGTGCCTTCATTGAGTGATGAACCGGTGGCTAAATTCAAGCTGACAATTTCGTTGAAGAGGCGGGCTTGAAATTCGAGTCTGGTGCATTACACTCTATTCCTGTTCAATGTCCGATATCGGCCAGAAAGAGACGGATGCCGTGTGCCCGAATTATTATGCATATGCGGACAGAAGATTTTGTGAGGTTGCTGATGAATCAATTGGTTATCAAAATTCTGACGCTTCACAAATTTTAATAATACGGACAGGTGCGTCCGTCTGATAACTGTTAGGCAACACATGAAACTGAAAAATGCGTTCTTAATAATCATGTTGGCAAGCAACCTATCTGGATGCGCAGGTTATTGGGTATCTGGAAATGCCACCGGCGAAGCAGTAGAACTATCCGAAAACAATCTTGCATATAAAGGCATGCCATACTTCGGCGTTGAGAGTGCCAGAAACAATCATCCTGTCAATGGCTCGCAAATTTATAACGCGGAAACAAAATGGTGTGGACTTACAATTTGGGCCATTATTCCGATACCACTAATGCTTCCGGTGTGCCACTCCGACATTGAGATGACATTCGCAGATGGAAAGCCCATAAGAAGAGTTCAACACTATGTGAAAGGTAGCGGTTTGTTATGTGGGCCATTTGTGTTGATACCGACCAGCATGGATAACGGGACAACCAGTTTTTGTTCTACCGAATTTCACTAATGCTTTTCGTTGGTATGAAGTTGCCTAACTCGGCGATCCAGATGGTCGTGCGTCCGAAGAGCACGACTTCGCACCTCTTACCTTTATGTTGACTGCCCGTTATCGTGAAGCAGATACGTCTCTTATGGGTTATAAGCGGTCTTCCAAGCTAGTCAGCTACACCACTTCGCTCAATACTCCATCCGCAAACACCAGCGCACAGCGCACTGTCTTACCTGCATACACTGTCTCCATCGCAGTTTGATATTCCCATATCTGCGCGCGGTAACGCGCCGCATCTTCGCTATCGCCCAGCTTGTAATCCAGCACCCACACTTCATCGTCAAACTCGACCAGACGGTCGATGCGCTTCAGTTCGCCTTGGGCGTTGATGTAGGGCATCTCGT
>JARCRR010000085.1 GCA_029850565.1 Gallionella sp.
CGCACTCCTCCTGTGGGCGGCATTCGGCAAGCTAGATGTCGTGGCCACCGCCGAAGGCAAACTCATCCCGCAAACCTACGTCAAGATCGTGCAACCCTTCGAGCAAGGCCTCATCAGCGAGATATTGGTTGCCGAAGGTCAGCACGTTGAAGCTGGCCAAGTCCTCATGCGGCTCGACACCACCATGTCCGATGCCGACGGTAAAGCCATCAATTCAGACTACCTAGGTAAACAGATCACCCTGCGCCGAATCGATGCCGAACTGAAAGACCAAACAGAATTCAAACGCGACCCCGCAGACCTAGAGCCGCTCTACAACAAAGCACTCGCCCAATACAAAGCCAATCGCCTTGCCTACCAGACAGCCCTCGCCGAAGAACGCAGTGTGCGAGACAAAGCCCAAAGCGACCTAGCCGCCGCCCAACAAGCCCGTACCAAACTCATCGAAGTCCTCCCGCACTACCGCGAACAAGCCAAAGCCTTTGGCGAGCTTGCCAAAGATGGCTACGTCAGCAAACTACAAGCCACCGACAAAGAACGCGAACATATCGAAAAAGAACAAGACCTCAAGACCCAAGAACACATCATCGCCAGCGCCAAAGCAACACTCACATCCTCCAGCCGCAAACTCGAGCAGATCACCGCTGACTACCGCCAACGCCTGCAAGCCGAACGTGCGGATATCAGCGACAAACTAGACAAGACCCAAGCCGAAGTCACCAAACAGGAATACCGCAACGGCCTGCTCGAACTCAAAGCCCCACAAGACGGAATCATCAAAGATGTCGCCACCCACACCATCGGCACCGTCATCAGCCCCGGCACCATCCTGATGACCCTCGTGCCCAAGGACGAGATACTGAGAGCAGAAGTGTGGGTCTCCAATGAAGATGTCGGCTTCATCCATCAAGGTGACTCCACCAAAATCAAATTCGCCTCCTACCAGTTCCAGAAATACGGCATGGTCGATGGACAAGTCGCGCACCTTTCTGCCGACGCTACCGACAATACCCAACAAGGTGCGGGCTCAACTGCACCACCCACGGCCAAATCACCCAACGGCCAACCGTATTCCTATCGCGCACTGGTGGACCTTAAAGCACAAGAACTCATCGTCGATGGCATCAAACATACCTTGAGTCCCGGCATGCAGGTCACGGCGGAGATACACCTAGGTACACGCACCATCTTTGAGTACTTGTTGTCGCCAGTGATGAAGGCGTTTCAGGAAGCGGGGAGGGAGAGATGAGATTGAATGGATATGACAACTTGGAAGGAATCGGAATGAGCAAGCAAAACGGAATGATGAAGCGATTTGCGAAACTTGGATTGGTGTTGATGTTGGGTTCAACCATCAGCGCATGCTCATCCTCAATGCGATGGAAGGAGGAGGTGAAGTTGCATGACGGGCAGATCATCGTGTCAGAGCGTAACTACAACCTAGGCGGCTATGCCTATCTGGACAGTTCTGAACGTACACCGCTGGATGAAACCGTCACATTCAAATTGCCGAATGGGAAAAATATTGAATGGAAGAACGACTTTAGCGATGCCGTGCCTGAACCGAACAGCCTCAATCACTTCCGATTCGACATCGTGAATAACGTGCCCTATCTCGCCACCTACCCGGCGGGCTGCATCTCCTACAACAAATGGGGCAGACCGAACCCGCCGCAGGTGTTGTTCAAGTATGAGGGCAAGCAATGGAAGCGAATCACCCTAGACGAACTGCCGTCTGACCTCATCGGAACAACTGCCAACGTTATTGTTGGTAGGCCTGCATCAAGCTTGCTGAAATCCTTCTACACCGTCGAAGGCGTGAACGAGAAGAACAATTACATCAGCACACCGGAGTACAAAACCATCCTGCGCGAGCCGATACGAAGCGCTGGTCAAGGGTGTGGTGAATTGATTTACGACGGTCGCGGCGGTTGGCAAGGCCCCGGACTTTTTAGCAGACAACCATCCAAAGAAGCGTGTTTCAAATACTGCAAGCAAAGAGAGATTACCGCTCAATATTGTCCATGCAACAGATTCTTTAAGTAAGGGGAAATAATCATGACCACCGCAATCGAATACGCATTGATGGCAGGCGCTTCATACATTTCCAATCGCCCGGATATTAATCGCATTCCAGCACCAGATGTCTGGCTGGAAGCCATAAGCGAAAGATCGTTAAACAACCCCAGCGGCTTTGAAGCCACCTATTTCGTTGGCGTTAACAACGAAGTCGTCATCTCCTTCGCCGGCACCGACTTCAACAGCGTCATCTCTCTTTGCCCGCCACTTGGCCACGACTTCTTTAACGGCAACATTCCGCTCTCCAGCGGCGTCAGCATCAACGGCGCTGACCAGCTCGTGGATGCGGTGGACTACTATCTAACCGTCAAAGCCGTCAACCCCAAAGCAAATATCACCATCACAGGCCACAGCCTGGGCGGCGCACTTGCTGCATTGGTGGGCACATTCTTCGGCGAAACCGCCTACACCTTCGATCAAGTCCCGGCAGCGCCCACCGCCACATCAGGCTCGGCCAACCTTTTGTACAACGCCCTACTTACCAGAGGTCACACTGTAGAAGAACTCGCAGCTCTGAAAACCTACATTGACAACGGCGCCACCCCCAACGACGCACTGGTAACCAACATCAACGTACAAAACGAAATCGCAGGCTTCATTCCTGCTTCACGTATTGGCAATAGTGTAGACATCACCCAGCAGAACAATATGCTTCCTGTTGATGCACAGAGCGAACTGCACTCTATGGCGCTGCTTACCACCTTCTTGCAAAGCAATCAGAATGCAGCACCCAACAAGGCGTTGAATGATGCAACAGTCAAGCTGCCAGACCTGTTGAAGATGATCTTCGACAAAAAACTGTTTGCCTCTGACCCACTCAACAAAGATGCACCGGTTGAAAACTTCCTCGAACGCCTAGTCAAACACCAGTCCGGAGTGCAGCCAGACACGGCCACCGGCAGTGCCGCCATCCCCGCCGATGCCATGGTGGAACGCTTCACATCCGACCTGTGGAAACTCGCCCAAGACGGCGGACTCACCATGAGCGACTGGCCGCAACTCAGCGGCAGCGCCGTCCCCCGCAACGTGAGCGATGCCCTTATCGCCTTCGCCATGCAGATGTATTACGAAGACACCGCCAACGCCAAAGATAAAACCAAACAACTCTTCACCGACCTGGGTACAGGCGGCATCCAGTTCGACATGCACGATGTTTCCAAAGATGTTGCTGCCGCGATGGATGCGAACGCACAAGTCGATCTCAGCAAAGCCAAAGGCTACAAATACTTCCAGCAATACCTGCAACAAGTCGCCCCCGACCTAGGCGCAGGCGCAAAACAATTCACCGCTACCGAACAATCCCTCATCACCGCCATGCTCCCCTACCTGCGCGACTGGTACGTGCAAGCAGGTAACGGCGGCATGACCGCCACCGACACTCTGAGCCGAGGCGCATTCATGCTGGGCGGCAATGGCGCAGACACACTGACAGGAGGCAGCAAGGCTGACCTATTGGTGGGCAACGCAGGCGATGACGTATTAAATGGCGGGCAGGGCAGCGACACATTATTGGGCGGCACAGGCGTGGACACCTACGTCCTCAACACAGGCGCAGGTCAAGGCATCGACACCGTACTCGAC
>JARCRR010000086.1 GCA_029850565.1 Gallionella sp.
TAGCCGAACAGAACGTCACGTTTTTGGTCCTGGCATATTTCGCGCACTTGATTGCGGCTTAACACTTCTGTCGGAAGGTCTGCAGGAATCCCTTCCAGTTCGTGAACAGTTGCCCAGTTGGCGGGAACGAAACCCGTGCCACCTGTGCTTTGGTACGGTATCGACTTGAATACATCCCAATGATTTGCAACGTATGGCTGCGACATAACACTCCCTCTAAATAGTTTGTTTTCGAAATCAAACACCAGTTTTCAGTGTGTGGAGCGTAACCTCTCGGTGCGACATGATGTGCCGCACACAAGCAAACGATAAGGCCTTGGGAACTATGCTGGGGAAACAGATTGCAAATCAGTATCGAATTCGTGCCAATCGCAAGGGAGAGTTGGGCCAGAGAATGTGTTAACCACACACATCTCATTCCAGTGCTTTACTCCTTTGATCTTTTTGAACGGTTTGAAACCTTTGGCTTTCCAATTGTCTATCAGCAGATTAATTTCTAGAGGATTCATCGCACCCAACCTGAGCAGATGATCGTCATAGCAGTTAGTCTGCAACCTAGGAATTTCATCCAAGAATGCCCGCCAACCGCCCGAATGCTTTTCATCGATCGGTGAGATAGGGATGATTAGGTTTATGCAGTCGATGGCAATCGCCCCCGAGTATTGGATAGTTACGTATATATGCAATATTGCCGAATATTGCATTCGCTGCATCGAGGGACATTAAGACAGATGCCTTCTGAAATGCCAATCTCTTCCGATTTAACTTGCCCATAGGCAACTAAAACAATATCAATATAACGAATTGGAAGCATTGTGGCCTCAGAAAATTTCCTCCCCTGTAGAACTGTCTTTAGTAACTGGTTTTGGTTTTCCAACAGCCCTAGTCTTTCAAATATGCGGCATATGACCCTGTCTGGCTTTAACACCGACAGACCAATATCAGTCATGAAGTGATAAACCGTAATGCCACCTAAATAGGAAAAAGAAGCTTCAAGCGACTCCTTCAACAGCAGTAAGTTCTCAAAGGAATCATTGGGAGAAAAGCTTGCAATGAACTTCTTAATGGATCCGTATTTTGAAATTATATCCCCGAACTTTTTTGCATTTAAAACACACCCGCGTATTTTGCCTGCATGAGCAATCATTTCAGGATCGGCAAGTATCCTTTTTATATCTTCATCGGTATACAAAGAAACCACCTCCCAACTAGGAAAGTGCTTTTGAATGATTTCTTTCTTTGCAGTAACTGTCGCAGCTCTGAATCCAGAATAGAAAGCCACAAATACCAATATTGAGAAATACTGATCATCGGTTAGGTCGCGTCCCTCGTATTCCTTATATTTATTGAGCTCATCTCGAATTACTTCGGAGCTCATATGCTTTTCCCCGACCTCAATTAGTCGTTGCTCAATAGCCTGAAAAACTTCTTTGTACGGAAATGGATTCATGTACTACCCCCTCAAAATATATTAATTGACAAAGCGGAGTCGCTTAATCAAAACGGCACTCGTAGAACATCCCATACTTGCTCCCCAAACCCTCGCAACCACCACTCCAGTTGATCCGACGCCACCACCGTTGCGGTGATCTCGTAAGCATCTTTCAACTCCTTCACTTGCTGATCTTCCGACAGCTTTGATTCCAGCAGGTGAAAGCCCGCTTCCTTTTCAACGCGAAAGGAAAGCTTGATGCGCTTGCCAGTACCAAAGCCGAAGCGACCTTCGTCATCGTACTTTTCCAAATCAAAATCCTTTGGTCGCTCGAACGTGAATTCCGATGCCTGCGCCGCGATGATGCGATGTAGCGCCAAGCTGCGCTCGTTGTCGTAGCCTTTGAAGCGGCATACCAGGTAGAGGCGCTCGCCTTGTTGTGCAAGGCCGAGCGGCATAACTTCCGCCTGGGTACGCTTGCCCGCCGCGTTTTCATAATCGACGCTCAGCCAAAGGTTGGCATACAGCGCATTGCTGACCTGCTCGAACACGCCAGGTTTGATCTTGGGAGGCAACAGCGGCTGAGTGGTGCTGACTACACGAACCTTGGATAACCATTCGCGTTCACGCTTGGCATTTGAGTAGGGAGCGAGGTTGTTGCGTGCCTGTACGAAAAACCCATCCATCGACTTCATCAGGTTGGCTGGTAACAGACTGCGGAGGTGTTGCTCGGCCAACATGAGCAGCAATGATTCCTGCTCACTTAGCGTTGGCAAAGCCATGCCACGTGATTTATCTTTCCAACGATAGCCGTATGGCTTGCTGCGGTCATCGCGCTCGATGTCGAAATAGCCGCTGAGCATTTCCAGTTGGCGCTGGATGGTGCGCAGGTCGCGACCGACTTCAGTGTCAACGAGTTGTTCGTGCAGCTCTTTGGCAGTGACGGTGCGGTTGCGCGGTATGCGGCGCATCAGCTCTAGGGCAAGGATGGCTGTTTCGCGGGTATCAGGGCGTTTTGGCATGGGTCAGAATTGTATGTCATTCCGTCCTGCGAGGAACTGCCACAGCCGCACCATCGCAAACGTATCCAGCCCGCAATAGGCCAGCAGTTGTTCATTGATCTGCGATTTGCGCTCTGGTGACGTATCGGGGTGTATCGCCTCCATATAGGCTTCCATCGCCATGCCTCCGTTCTGCACTCCCTCCAAGTCTTCATAACTCAGGTCTGGTGCGACAGCAGGCAATACAGCCTTGATGCTCCAGCTTCCCTGCTGGCTTGGATGGTAATAATTCGCTTTGGTGACCGGATGTAGATCGACTAGCCGTTCTTTGATCGCCAATAGCGCGGATGCCAACTCAGGGAATCGCTCGGCAAGCTCTTTGATGCGTGCACCTTCAAAGCCCGCGTTATAGACGAAAACTGCACCGCTGTTTCCACATGCGGCGATAAGCGATTCTGCGAATGGGCGCGAGGGATCGTTGCCGGATAAATCTAGGAATGCCTGTGATTCCAACTTGCCGCCTTCCTCCAGCGTGTGCAGGCTGAACTGGAAAGGTATCTGCTGGTAAGGGCGTGTGCCTTTCCAAATTGGCACTGCGAACTGGATTGTCTCGAAGTCCAAAAAGTACGCGGGCAGTTTGTATGCCTTGAGCGCTTCTGCTGCACCAACTGCGTCGAAGTAAATCTCACCGGATAGTGTGTGCGCTTTGACTCGCTGTTGCAGTTCGTTCAACAAGTCATCCGGTGTGTCGCGCAGATCGAGCGCGAGATGTTCGGCAATATATTCTTTCAATGCGTTGGCACGGATGCTAGGTAGCCAATGAACAGGATAATCTGCTTGAGGTTCTTGCGATTGGCAATAGTCAAAGAAGCCGCAGGCAAATGGATAGCCGCATTGTTCGCCAGTGCTGATCTCAGGTTCTGATTCTTTCGATACCGTCGCATGGGCAGCGGCAATCCATTCTTTCACCTCTGCATCACGCGCAAAGGCTTCTGGCGTTAGGTCGCATTCTTTGAGCAGTCCGCGATAGTCTTCATCGCCTGGATAAACGAAATCGCTGTCGATGTGCGCCAGCGCAATCGAGACCAATGGAACGCCAGCGTTGTGGGCGATGAAGGACTGAATGGCGGTATCTTCGCGGTGATAGTCCTTAACCCCAGTGGACGACTTGACCTCAACCATGCGCCAGACGCGCTTACCTTCCTGCATATCCGGCAGCATCACATCGGCGAAAGCCAGTGCACCATTGGCGGCAAAGCCAGCCTCGAAGATGGGTTGGTCTGAGGTTAGCAGCTCGGTGCTGCGTTTAAACACAGTATCGAAACCATCCCGCTGCGCATCCAGCAACACGCCTTTTCCCGCTGTGTCATATATCTGATGGGCAATGTCGCCAACCGTGTTGCCCACATTGAAACTGGCCTGCGTGGCTGCCGAGTCTTCGCGTAAATCAGGGCGATGAACTTCAAGCCATAGGCGTTTTTGGCATTGTCGGGAGGCGATCAATTTGGACTTTGAGAGATTGCGCATCATTTATTCCTGTCGTTAGTCTTGGACTGAAAAAGTTTCATAACCTTAACACGCAAACACTGCGGCACATTCCAGCATCGTGTTGTTGTGGATTTCAAGAATGGCGGGTATCTCGCCATTACTATCTACCTGATAGCCGCCTGCTAGATTCCATGCAATCGGCACACCAAGCTTATTCGCCGTTTCAAACACGATCTTGTCGCGCTCTCTCAATTGCTGTGTAGTTAGGAATCCGCCTAGAGGATCGTTGATGTGAGGATCAGCACCTGCCTGATACAGGATCACATCGCAATCGCGCATCTCTTCCACAAACTCGGGGATACGTGCCATGAAGTCACCTGCTTGTCTCGCCGAGTGATACTCTCGACCTGCGGTGTAGTGCTCAATCCATTCTTCGGCATGATGATGTCCAATCAAATTGTCAGTGCCGTTGCCGTAGTGGACATCGAAATCCAAAATGCCCACGCGGTTGACCAATCCTTCTGCTTTTAGTGCCAAAGCCGTCACCATCAAGCCATTGAAGGTGCAGAAGGCGGTTGCCGTTGCATACCCAGCGTGATGAAAGCCAGAACATGGAGCGACCGCCACTTTACGGTTTCGTATAGCTTCGCGTGCTGCCGACAGCATTGAACCATTGGTATAGAGCAAAGACTCGGCAACCTCGAGAAATTTATTGCCGAAACCGTTGGCTTTTTCTCCAGCCAGAATCCTATCAACATGCTCAGGGGAGTGCGCGATCTTGAGTTCATCCGCTGTAACGGGAACTGGAGCAAGGATTTCAAGCGACAAGCCAAGCCTCTGCCACGCGGCCACCACCTGTGCGGGCTTACCTGCGCTAGGCGAATAGTTGCTGAAATTGACAACCATCTTAGGTGTGTAGAAAACAGGTATTTTCATAGTGTGATCCTTGTTGTTAGTTGGCCAAACGGAAACCTATCGGCATCCGCTTTCCGTCTTCTTTGAGAGCGCACTCCTGCTTGAGCGCAACAATCAATTCGTTGGCGCTAGCCATTGGGCGAAAACGGTGTTGCCGTGCCACTGCAGCAAAATCACCGGGAGTCAGTACCGTGAATTGTCCGAGCGCTGAATGACATTCATCCTTTGGTGATGAGAGGCCCAATGATTCGCATTGGCGCAACAACAATTGCCATGCCTGTTCGGACTTGAGGTAGTTGAATTTCACCTTGAGGTCGAAGCGACGCAACGCGGCTTGATCTAGGTTGTCCATCAAGTTAGTCGAAGCAATGAAAATGCCGGAAAAACTTTCCATCTGGGTCAGCATTTCGTTGACTGCTGTGACCTCCCAAGAATGCCGTGAGCCACGTCTGTCCTGAAGGAAGCTATCCACTTCGTCGATCAGCAACAGTGCTTTGCTCTGCTCTGCCTCACGAAATGCATGGGCGATGTTCTGCTCGGTCTCGCCAACATAAGATGCCATCAAATCAGAACAGCGTTTTATAAGTAGCGGGATGCCGAGTTGATCCGCCAGCCATCGTGCGAATGCTGTCTTGCCAGTTCCAGGTGGTCCATAGAGGCACAACCGTCCACTCTTGGTCTGCGTCAATCCTTGAGTCAAAACTGACAGGTCGCTATCTGCATGAATGAAAGCAGGATCGTAGGTATCGGTGAGGCGATTGGCACCACACCAGTCTAGCGGTCGATGACCTTGAGCTTCCAATGTGTTGGAGACCAAGTATTCGATGGCAGATGAAACCCTGTCACTTTCCATGCCACCTTCGATGCAGCGCAATACCGATGCCGCACGGGCGATCACCGCAGGACTCATCTTTTCCGAATCAGCGATTCGTTCAATCGTTGTGGCATTAACCATGTCACCACAGACAGTCTTCACGATTTGTTTGCGCTGTTGCTTGGTCGGCACCGGCAACTCAATCACCATGTCGAAGCGTCGAATGAATGCTGGATCGAGCGAGTTTGAATTCGAGAGCCACAAAACAGGCACTGGATTTTCCTCCAGAGTGCGATTCACCCAAGCTTTATGTAGCCGCGCTGTGCTTCCAAGGAGTGAACCTCGATCACTGAATACATCCTCTGACTCGTCGAAAAGTATCAGAACCTGGCTCTGTGCGAAAAACGTTTGGGCCAGATGCAATACACGCAAACGTTTTTCGCCTTCAAGTGGCTCACCATCATCGTCTTCGGTGGTTACTTCAAATAATTCACTGCCGAGTTCCTGAGCGAGTACCTTTGCTAATTCTGTTTTTCCTGTGCCTGGGGCTCCGTGAATGTATATGTTGACCCCTTTGCGAGTTGAATCGACTGCATGCTTTAGATAGGGGCGCAATATATCGAGTGACTTAGTGATATGAGTGTAGTCAGCTAATTTCAATCCCGGTGGAGTGCATGCAATGACTCGATCATTGATTAGCTCAACGGGATCGGCATCGGAGGAAAGCATGATGTCGATGAAGCCACTTGAGAGTATGTCTATCTTCTGTTTTAGGGGGTAATCATTACTGTGATCTATGGTTATAAGACCAGACCTAGTAAGCGCACCTTTTTTGCTCAAGGCTTTTCTAATTTCCAACTCGGTACAACCCAACACAACTGATAGTGTGTGATATACCTTCCGATCAGATAATTTGCCCAACAGATTGTCGATCACCTCAAGCATGGAATCTCTACGATGAAGTACGACAAACTCAACAATGCGGCAATCTATGTCAGATAGATTTAATAGTTTCCGCAAGCGCACGACATTCTTAGCCAAACGCTCTGGAGGTTGCGTGTCAGCCTTATCTTTCTCTGCCTTCTGGTGAAGTTTTCTCAAGCAAGTCCGCAACTCAGCGGAATTAAAATTCCAGTCCGGTAATTCAAACTGCCCACCAAGTCCAATCGCCTCGGCAAGATCGTTATCAAAGAACTCCTTATCTAGGATGAATTTCCTATGAAGTCCTAGAGGAACGAGAAAGCGAAGCAGCCACAACCGCACTAACGGAGAAATTGTTGAATCATCTAAATTGGCAAGTTGTTCCTCTTCATCTTCATGTTCGCAACTGACAAGCGCCATCACCATAGCCATCTCCTCGTAAATGCTGATTGGTTGCATTGTCAGCACTCATGCGACAAGGAGTGTCGCTAGCAATTATGGCTAATGGGCGGTTTTCAACAGCTAGGGAATAGATCGGGGGAGGAACAGTTAAAAGCCCGCAGTCGCACTTTTAGCGAGCATCCGTTCGGAATGATTTTAAAAGCTATGACCGCTGACAAAACCATACCGGCCGTTGGCCTAGCTGGCTGCCACCGGCAGTTGTGGCCGAATAGCGGCCTCTATTGCTGCTTCCGCTGAGTAATCACTCGGAGTAGATTCATCATGTATATGATTGTCCGCAGTTTGCTAGGTCAATAGTTAATCTACTATTCCATCACCAGAAAACAGTCACGGTAAGCAACGGTCAGAAATGACCGGCGATCGTCTAAGTAAACCAACTCGTGGTCACGAGTCGGTCACAAAATAGTCACGTGTTGGTCACGGAAATTTTTTGCTTGGATTTGTTGACCTAAAGTCGCATGACCATAAGTCTGAAATTGGTGCGCCCGGCGGGATTCGAACCCACCACCCTAGGCTTCGGAAACCTATACTCTATCCAAATGAGCTACGGGCGCATGATTGAAAAAGGCACGGAAACTACTAAGTGATCCTACGGTCATTTTATCCCACGACGCCCGAATGACCATAAGCTTCGGAAACCAATACTCTATCCAGCTGAGCTACGGGCGCATTTTGATGCGGCGCGCAGGATAGCGGCTTTTGCTTGTGCAGTCCAACTGCAATCAATTGGCGAAACAGGCTAGGTGCTGTGCGTGGCACACGGAGGCTTTGGCGTAGACCAACACGACCCACAACCAGAACAAGAGGAAGAAGCTGACCAAGCCCAAGTAGGCATCAGTGATGAGCGGCGGCGTGATAGCTCGCGCCAGCTTGATGATGGGCGCGGTGATGGTCTGAAACAGGCGGTAGAAGAGGTTCTGTTGGCGCGATGCGCCGGAGAGAATCCCGACCATGCCTTGTGCAAGGAGTGACAGGGCGGCGACTTCGACCAGCGCTTTCAATGTGCTGATGATGAACAGTTCGGGAGAGCTCATCGCGCGCTCAATTCTTTCCACCGAAATTATCGAGCCTCATGCTTGGGTAGCGCACATGGTCCACCATCGCTTGTATCTCTTTGCTGGGAGCGGCCGTGAGCAGGCTGCCGACGATGACGCCGACGAAGCCGACCGGCATGCCGAAGATGCCGGCAGAGATCGGGTTGATGTCCCACCACAGCGGCGCGTTCACGCCGAAGAAGGGATAGGTGATATACATATAGACCATGCATGTACCCAAGCCACTCACCATGCCGACGATGGCTCCCATCTTGTTGGCGCGTTTCCAGAAGACGCCCAATGCCAGTGCGGGGAAGAAGGCAGAGGCAGCCAGCGAGAATGCCGCGCCCACGAGGAACAAGATGTCGCCCGGCTTGAGCGAGGTGATGTACGCCGCGAACACGGCCACCACCAGCAGCAACGCTTTGGAGATGATGAGGCGACGTCTCGTTGCGGCGCGCGGGTCGATCATCTTGTAGTACACGTCATGCGACAGTGAATTGGCGATGGTCAACATCAGTCCGTCTGCGGTGGACAGCGCGGCGGCCAAGCCGCCCGCCGCCACCAGTGCGGTGACCACATAAGGCAAGCCCGCGATCTCCGGTGTCGCCAGCATGATGAGGTCGCCGCCGATGGTGATCTCAGCCAGTTGTACGATGCCGTCCTTGTTGATGTCGGTGACGCTCATCAGGGTCTTATCCACCGCCGCCCACGCCGATACCCAGCTCGGCAATTCAGAGAAGCTGGAACCGACCAGCAGGGTGTACACGTCGTATTTAGCCAGCACCGCCAAGGCAGGCGCGGTGATGTAGAGCAAGGTGATGAAGACCAGCGACCAGAACACCGACATGCGCGCTTCTTTCACCGACGGTGTGGTGTAAAAACGCATGAGGATGTGCGGCAATGCGGCCGTACCCACCATGAGGCACAACACCAGTGCGAGGAAATTCTTGCGCTTCTTGTCGCGCGTCGCCTCATCCTGCCCGGCGAAAGGTTCGGCGTGCGCGGTGATCGGCGCGGCTTTGGCTTTGTCTGCCTCGACCGCCGCGCGCCATGCGGTGCGCGCGGAAGCTACGTCCTTGGGAAATTCTGCCAGTGCATTTTCTGCCGTTGCCAGCGCATTCGGATCGACATCGTGTTTTGCCTTCAGCATGTTTGCTGTCTGGATGAGTTTGGCTTTCTCCGCAGCCAGATAGCTGGCACCACCCGTTTCCAGTGCTTTGAGCTTGGCCTCGCCCTGCTCCTGCTTTTGTTTGAAGATGGAACGCACCTCGGCTTCGCGCGCGCCTTCCGGCGTGGCGGAGTCGTTCAACACATTCTCGCGCGCGGTGACCTGCTGCAACACATAGCCATACGCGACTTGCGGCACAGGATTGCCTGTGTGCTTCACCGACAACCAGATGACGGGGATCAAGTACGCCACGATGAGGATCACGTATTGCGCCACCTGCGTCCACGTCACCGCACGCATCCCGCCCAGAAAGGAACACACCAGGATGCTGCCCAGCCCGACGAACACGCCCACGCCAAAATCCAATCCCGTGAAACGACTGACGATCAGTCCCACGCCGTATATCTGTGCGATGACGTAGGTGAAGGAACACAGGATGGCGGCGAACACACCGATGGAACGCGGGACACTGCCGCCATAACGCGCTCCCAGAAAATCCGGGATGGTGTACTGACCGAATTTGCGCAGATAGGGGGCCAGCAACAGTGCGACCAGACAATAGCCTCCTGTCCAGCCCATCACAAAGGCGAGTCCGTCGTAACCCGAGAGATAGAGCGTACCGGCCAAACCGATGAAACTCGCCGCCGACATCCAGTCCGCCCCGGTTGCCATGCCGTTGAAGAATGCCGGTACACGGCGACCGGCCACATAGTATTCGGCCACATCGGAAGTGCGTGACAGGATGCCGATGCCCGCATACAGGGACACGGTCACCCCTAGAAAGATATAGCCCAATATCTTGTTGGGAACGCCCATCTGCTCAAGGATGGCGAGCATGACCACGAAGCCGATGAAACCGCCCGTGTAGAGCGCGTAGTAACGTTTGAGTTGGGAGACGAATTGCGATTGCACGGGGGCGGCCATCACTGCTCTCCTTCCTGCATACCGTACTCGCGATCCAACTTGTCCATGCGGTAAGCGTAGTAACCGACCAGCACCACATAGATCACCAGCGCGCCCTGCGCGGCCATGTAGAAGGAGAAGGGAAAGCCGAGCAGACTGAAAAATTGCAGATCGCGCGCGAACCAGCCGACGACGAACGTAGCGATGAACCAGATCGCCAAGAGCGCTCCAGTCATGCGCAGATTCTTTCGCCAATATTGTTTGTGCTTCTCCATGACTTCCCTGTGCCCGTGACCGGCGCATCCCCCAAGCCGCATTCTACCGTTTGGACAATTATCCTCTTCCACATAAAATAGTCGCGCAAAACGAGGACGTCGTCGTATGACCGATACCCGCCCGTTCGGAACTTAACCCGCCACCCTTACGTATTACTGACATTGCCATGCGCATCTTGATTGCCGAAGACGACGAAGTACTGGCCGATGGGCTGTGCCAGGCGATGACCCATTCCGGCTACGCTGTCGATTGCGTGAAGGATGGCCACGCAGCCAAGGTGATCTTGAGTGGCGAGCAGCCTTTCGATCTGGTGATCCTCGATGTCGGCCTGCCCAAGGTGGACGGCTTTAGCGTGTTGCGCAGCCTGCGCGAAAGCAACCGCCAAGTGCCCGTCATCATCCTCACCGCACGCGATGCGGAAGGCGACCGCGTCAAAGGCCTCGATCTGGGCGCGGACGATTACATGATCAAACCGTTCAGTCTGCCCGAACTGGAAGCACGTGTGCGTGCCCTGATCCGGCGCGGTCAATGCGGTGTGAACCCGGTCTATAGTTGCGGCATGTTGACCTTCGACAGCGTGGGCAGGCGCGCCGCGATCAATGGCACGACGCTGGAACTGACCACGCGCGAAATGAGCGTATTGGAAGCCTTGATGCTGCGTACCGGATGGGTGGTCAGCAAAGAGCAACTGCTGGAACGGCTGTATAGTTATGCTGAAGAAGCCAGCAGCAACGCCATCGAGGTCTACATCCATCGCTTGCGCAAAAAGATCGAACCCGCCGGCGTGACCATCCGCACCATCCGCGGGTTGGGATACGTGATCGACAACATGCCCGCACAATCGAGCTAGCATCGCATCGTGTCTCCTCTTGTAGCCCGATCGCTCTAGGAACCACAGCACAGCATGGCAAACACGATTAGCTCTCTGCGCACCTACCTCATGCAGAGGCTGTTGGTCTCGCTCTATCTGCTGTGGATAGTGAGCACCATCGTGGGCTATTTCGCCACGATCAATTATGCGAACCAGCCTTACGACCTTGTCTTGTTGCAACGCGCCAATGAGGTCGCCTCCCTGCTCAAACTCGGTACTGGACATGAACAGTTGGATGTCGAGCCGTCGCTGCCTGACGGCACCGACCCCGGCATGCCGGATCGCGTGGTCTATACCGTCACCGACAGCGAGGGCCGCAAACTTGCCGGCAACGGCAACACCTTGCGCCCCCTCTCTTATCGGCGCGGCAGACCCGGCCCCCTGTTCAGCAACGGCGAGCGGGAAGGACAGAAGACGCGCATGGTCAGTCTGACCTTTCCCTCCAACGGCAAATTGCTTCAGTTGCACGTCTCTGAAACCACGCAACAACGCCAAGCACTCATCCGGGGTATTTTGGCGAACATCGTCATCCCGCAATTGCTGCTGACGCTGATCGCACTGGCTGTCGTGTGGTACGGATTGAAGCAGGGGCTGCGTCCGCTCGATCGTTTGCGCCATGAAGTGGTGAACCGGAAGCGCGACGACCTGAGCCAGCTCGATGGAAGCCAGGCACCCGCCGAAGTGCGACCGCTGATCGATGCGGTGAACGATCTGCTGGAAAGATTGAAGCAAGTGATGGCGGCACAACAACGTTTCGTCGCGGATGCGGCACATCAGCTACGCACACCTTTTGCCGGATTGAAGACGCAATCCGAACTGGCACTGCGCACAAACGATGCAGAACAGAAGCAACGCGCACTGCAACACATATTGAACAACACGCGCCACGGTATCCGCTTGGTCAATCAACTGCTTGTCCTTGCCCGTAACGAGCCGGGCGGACAAAGCACGCAGAACTTCGTAGAGATCAATCTCAATCAGCTCGCGCAGGAATGCACCGTCACTTGGGTGCAGATGGCGCTAGAAAAGAACATCGATCTGGGTTTTGAGAATTCTATTGATCTGTTAAAGGTCTGGGGCGATGCGACCAGTCTCATCGAGATGCTCAACAATCTGATCGACAATGCCGTCCGCTACACACCGAACGGTGGGCATATCACCGTCGGCGTCACAGCCAAAGAAAAAGGGGCGGAGTTGTATGTCGAGGACAACGGGCCCGGCATCGATCCGCAACACCGGGAGCGTGTGTTCGAACGCTTCTATCGCATCTTGGGGAGCGGCCAGAGTGGCAGCGGCATCGGGCTCGCCATCGTCGCCGAAGTGGCGAAGCGACATGGCGCCGAACTCAGCCTCGATTCCGGCAGCGACGGCACTGGCACGCGCATCAGTGTGCTCTTCCCGGCAATCTGAACGATCAATCTTCTACCAACAGATCCAACTTCTTCGCCAGCCATTTGGTGGTGGTCGCCTGAATGAGAATGGTCATCAGGATGGCGATGAAGGTGACCGAGGCGATGATCTGCGCTCCCGGCGCATTCATGCCGACCAGCATGCCTGCCAGCGCACCGGGAATGACTCCGGTTTCACGCGTCCAGCACATGAACAACATCTCTTTGAAGCTCCACTTGGCACGACGGTCCGGCAGAGCACACAGGAACACTGTGACCGGACGCGCCACCAGCATGAACACGACCACCACCGCGATGCCAGCCCACAGGTATTGGTTCATCAAAGTGAAATCCACCTGTGCACCCAACAGAATGAAGATGAACATGCGCATGATGAATGCCGTGGTCATCACAAAACTCTCCAATTGATGACTCTCTTCTGATGAACGCTTGAATCCCAACGCGTCGACATTGCCCATCACGATGCCGAACACGAACACCGCCATGAAGCCGCTGGCATGGAAACCGTCCGCCGCCATGTATGCGCCGATCACCGCCATCAACGTCACCACGGGGGCGAACTCGGCGAGGAAGTCGTATTTCTCATGTGTGATGAGGATGGCCGCCAGATAACCCAACACGCCTCCGATCACGATGCCGATGATGGATTGTTTTAGCAGGTCGATCAGTGCATCACCAGCAGAGAATTCGCCCGCCCCCATGGCCACGCCCAGCACCGCAAAGGTGACGATGGCCCCCATCGCATCGTTGAAAGCGGATTCGCTCATCACGGTCTGCGCCACGCGCTCTTTGATCTTGATTTGCTTGAACACGGGAACCAAAGTGGCTGGATCGGTCGATGCCAAGGTCGCCCCCAACAACAAAGCGACCATGACAGGAACGCCCAGAAAGTAATAAGCCGCCACGCCCGTGATCGCACCCGTGATGAGCACGCCGATGGTGGCGATGACCAGGATGGTGATCCACACTTCCTTCAACACTTTGAGACGTATCGAGGCACCGCCATCGAACAGGATGTAGCTGGAACCGAAGATGAGGATGAGCTGATTGACGGTCGAGCCCGCCGTGATGTTCACCCAGCCCAACATGCTTGGACCAATCAGCATCCCCACCAACAGGAATACCACCACGTCAGGCACTTTAGCCAAGCGTGCGAGTAAGCCAGAGAACGCACCTAATCCCAAGATGATGCCGAAGATGAGTAGCGT
>JARCRR010000087.1 GCA_029850565.1 Gallionella sp.
CCACACAATGACACCACGTAGCAATGCGGTTTTGAAGTTCCCCCTCAAGAGAACACCAATAACCGTTATTCGGAAAGTTCCGCTTCGCTTGAAGAACATCGAGTATCGAAGCCGTGAATACCTCACCGAGGATGAAGTAGAAAGACTCATGGATGCAGCCAGCAGAGTAGGGCGGCACGGTCATCGTGACGCGACATTGATCCTGCTGGCCTATCGTCACGGTCTGCGGGTGACGGAGCTTGTCAGCCTGCGCTGGGAGCAGGTCGATCTCAAACAAGGACTGATGCATGTCAATCGCTTGAAGCACGGTAACCCCAGCGTCCATCCAGTACGAGGGCCAGAACTGCGCGCACTACGACGATTGCAACGTGACTACCCGACCATGCCCTATGTGTTCAGCAGTGAGCGCAAAGGGCCTCTGACGTCCGATGCCATCCGTAAGATCCTGACTCGAGCTGGGAGGGAGGCGAAGCTGCCGTTCACCGTGCATCCGCACATGCTTCGTCACGCCTGTGGTTACAAGCTGGCACAGGCCGGACAAGACACGCGCGCGATCCAGCATTACTTGGGACACAAGAACATCCAGCACACCGTCCGGTACACCCAACTTTCGCCTGACAGGTTCAAGGATTTCTGGAAAGACTAGGGAACGGAAATGGACAGTGCACACATACAGCATCCATAACGGACAACCAATACATCCAGAAAACATTCATCCCGTTATGAACGCACCGCGTCCGTAATGGAAATCGAACCCCACACCCCATACAATCAAGACATGGCAAAACACATCACTAAATCCCGCGTCCTGTCTGGACTCCGATGCCCGAAGCGCCTCTGGCTGCAAACCTATCAACCCGAGCTGGCCAAGCCATCGTCCACTTCACAATTGACCATCGCCAATGGCAACGAAGTAGGGCAGTTCGCAAGGTTTAGATATCCCACGAGCATCTTGGTCGAGCACATCGAACAGCCTGATGTCGCGGTGCAGGAGACGCGTCGCCTACTACATGAATATCCTGACAGTCCTTTGTTTGAGGCTGCATTCATGCATGCCGGTGCGTTGGTGCGCGCAGATATCCTCGTGCCTATTGATGGCGGCTACCGCATGGTTGAGGTCAAATCATCTGGGAGCGTCAAAGACCATCATCTGATCGACTGCGCAGTTCAACTGTGGGTACTGGAAGGAGCGGGTATCAATGTTAAGGAGGTCTGCGTTGCGCATGTGGATACCAGCTTCGTCTATGCAGGTGATGGGGAGTATGGACAGCTACTCCTCGAGGAGGATGTCACAGAGCGGGTGAGAGAGCTGCTGCCGGATGTGCCTGAATGGCTGATATCCCATCGGGACATCCTCATCAATCCTGTGCCTGCCATCCGTATGGGCTCTCAATGCAAGCCGGACTGTCAGTTCAATGAGCATTGTGAAGCAGGTCTAACTGAATACCCCGTAACCATTCTGCCTAATGGTCGTAAAGTCATCACCGATCTGCAGGATGCCGGTATCGAAGACGTCCGAGATATACCGGATGGCGCGCTTACGAACGAGCGACACATCAGAGTATGGGAAGCAACGCTTGCCAATCAACCATACATATCGAATGAACTGAAGGATGAATTAGCCAAGCTTCCTTATCCTCGCTTCTATCTGGATTTCGAGACGATCAACTTTGTGATCCCGCGCTGGGCAGGCACCCGACCACACCAGCAGCTACCATTCCAATGGTCATGTCATATCGAGCGTCAGGGAGAGACATTGGCGCATCGCGAGTTTCTCGATACCTCTGGCAATGCGCCAATGCGCGCATTCGCTGAGAGCTTGATCGATGCCGTCGAATCTGATGGTCCAATCATTGTGTACGGTAGCTTTGAGAGCACGGTGATCAAAGGGCTGATCGGATTCTGTCTAGATCTTGAGGAAGCGCTAAATGAAATCCAAGATCGCTTGGTGAATATACTGCCGTGGCTGCAGAACCATTACTACCATCCTGCGATGAAAGGCTCTTGGTCGATCAAGGCGGTACTGCCGGCTATCGCTCCACATCTCGATTACGCTCAGCTTGACGATATCCAGAACGGAACGTTGGCACAGCTTGCTTACATGGACATCATTAATCCTGATACGGCACCAGATGTGCGTGGACAGAAGATCAACAACTTGCTCAAATATTGTGAGTTGGATACGCAGGCGATGGTGGAGGTGGTTGAGTATTTTCGCTAGTTGTTTAATTAGGTGTTTACGTAAATATAATTAAGGATTTTCTATTGAACGTCGATGCCTAGGTCTATGCGGACTATTGCGATTATCTAAAAGTGATACTGGCTCAGTTTTCGGAACCATTCGGTTTAAAATTTGCTGAACTAAAAAGTTCGACCATAGTCGGCCATTCATGAAACGCACATCATTTCGCCCTTTTCATGGGTGAGCGTCGTGTGTTGACACGCACCGGCTGCGCCGATTACAGTTCAAACACTTGCAGAACTGCCCACAGCACATGGCACCGCACGCACGGCGCTAGGCACACAGCAGAATCCCCAGAACAGGAGCTGGCGCAATAAAAACCCGCAATGACGGGTACAAGCCAGCATCACGTCCGTTCACAAAAGGGGAAATACTTGTCTCAACCGCAGGCCAACAACCAGAACCAGCTCTCCGCCAGCGAACCTAGGAACCTCGTCGCCGGTGGCTACACCAAAATCTACCGCACCCTCAAACCGGGCGGCAGCATCGCCATCACCAGTTGGGCCCCCGTGGATTAATCGCCCGCCATGCAAACCATGTTTGGCTCACTGCGCGCCATCAAGCCCGACCTGCCGCAACCGCAACGCTCTGTCACCACACTTGAAGCCCTCGAGCGTTTCAAGCAAGAAATGGCAGAAGTCGGGTTCCGCAACGTCGAGATACGTAGCGTCACCAAAGCCTTCCCCATCGGCAGCTCCGACGAATTCTGGGGCAACATGATCAAGGGCAGCGCCCCGATACAGATGATGAAGAAGGGATTGTGTGAAGTGTTGTGGCGTTAGAAAGAAAAGCTCGCACTGGTTTGGTTGGAAGAGACGCTGCCTACGCTGAAGAGGCCGCTGACTTCGGAGGCCTAGTTGGGGAGTAGAAATATTTCAAAGCAGCCCAGCTGTATTTCGCTGAATTCTATAACCACGAAAGGAAATGATCATGAAAGCATATAAAGATATAAACGGTGACTCAGGAATAGCCGCATATGATTACGGCGATGATTGGATAAAGGTGCAATTCAAAGGTGGTGATACTTACGAATACCGAGCATCAAATGTCGGGCAATCACACATCAACACCATGAAAGGACTTGCAGATGCAGGGGATGGGCTTAACTCCTACATTATGCGTAACCCAACCGTAAAGAATGGCTGGACAGCTAAGAACTAATGAAGATTAAATCCGTTCGTATAAAGAACTTCCGCACGTTGAAAGACGTGTCAATACTATTCGACTCCATCACGACGTTCATCGGGCCGAACGGCGTCGGCAAGTCAACTGTGCTACGTGCGCTCGACTGGTATTTCAACGGCAAGCCTTGTTCCCTTACAGAGAAGGACTGTGCTTTTGGAGCGACTGACGAAGACATCGAAGTGCAGGTTACATTCGATAATCTCTCTGAGAAGGACCGCGATGCACTTGGCAAATACGCGCCTGATGGTGTTGATACGTTCACTGCATGGAGGTGCCGAACACCTGATGGCTCTGATGTGATTTCCGCTAATGCAAAGAGCTTTCCAGATTTCAATGCAATCAAGGAGGCAAACAATGCTACAGCGAAGAAGGAACTGTACGCTACCCTTCGGCTAAACCATCCAGAACTGGAACTCCCGGCAGCTAACACCGGCACAGCCGTGGAGCAAGCTATGACTACATGGGAGGCGTCTCATACTGACAAACTCGTCGATGCCCCCGAGGCGCTACAGACCAATTTCTTTGGCTTTAACAGTAGTGGCAAGATGAGTGGCCTTTTCGATTTCGTCCTAGTTACCGCTGACCTTCGGGCGAGCGAGGAGTCAATGGACGGTAAGTCGAGCATCATTGGCAGAATTCTTGAACGTTCGGTTGATCGTACTGCCGCCGATGAGGCGATTGCAGAGATTGTCGAAGAGTCACGCGCAAAGCAGCAGAAAGTCTATGACGAGAAATTCAAGGCGCAGCTTGATGCCATGACGACACAGCTCAATGCGGTCGTCACGTCTTACACGCCAGGTCGGGCTGTCACGGTTTCACCTGCCGAAGTAGAACTTAAGGCCGCTCGGACGACCTTTCAGGTGACAGTACTTGATGGCGCAACCGAAACTGATGTGGAGCGGCAGGGGCATGGCTTCCAGCGAACGCTTCTGATTTCGGCACTCCAACTCTTGGCGGAAACGGGGGCGGCTTCAGCAGATGGTGTTATATGCCTAGCAATCGAGGAACCGGAGCTCTATCAGCACCCGATCCAAGCTCAGACCTTTGCAAAGGTACTTCGGTTTCTCGCCGAAGACGCAAATAAGCGCATCCAAGTGACCTATGCAACTCATAGCCCCTACTTCCTTGAGGCGCGACATTTCGAGCAAGTCAGGCGGCTGACTAGGTCGACAGGCGAGACCCCTGTGGTCACGGTTCATCTCGCGTCGGTCGCGGACGTAAAGACGAAACTTGATGGGACGGTTGATGCTGACCAAGTTGGTCGTCAACTCGATCGTCTCGTCACAGAGCGTCTCTCGGTCGCGCTGTTTGCAACAAGGGTTCTACTGGTTGAGGGAGACACAGAGGCAGCCGTGTTCTACGGAATCGGAGATCGTGATGCCATAGGACGGCTCGAATCCGTGGGACTGTCGATTGTGCCAGCCGGAGGTAAAGGTGGAATCCCGCTAGCTGATGCCATCCTTACCTGCCTCGGGATTCCGACTTACGCGCTCTTTGACGGTGACAGTGGTTTCGAGGCGCGAGCGACTTTGGCTGACAAAGAAAAGGCCGATATCGACAAAGAGCGGAATAAATATTCGACAGAAAACCGGCGACTGTTAAAGTACTTCGGCGAAAAAGAAGTTGATTTTCCGCCAGAACAAGTCGGCGAGCATGTGGCGAGCCTGAGCGACCACCTAGAAAGTTATCTCGAGACCGAGTGGGCCGAGTGGACCACATCGTGTGCGGAGATTGAGGCCGCTGCTGGAATTCAGCTCAAAAAGAATCAGTACGCTTACAGGGCAGCTACACTCGATGCGAAAGGGACAGTTCCAGAAATGCTCAATCAGATTCTGATCAAGGCAGTAGGAGAGTAGACATGAACGAGATCAAATGCCCGCACTGCGGGAAAGCATTTAAGATTGATGAGGCTGGATACGCGGATATTCTGAAGCAGGTTCGCGACGCTGATTTTGAGAAGCAGTTGCACAAGCGGCTTGAGCTGGCCGAGCAGGACAAACAGAATGCTATTGAACTCGCTAAAGCCCAAGCCACCAATGAATCACAAAAAGCTGCCGCGACAAAGGAAGCCGAAATTCAGGAACTGAAGGCCAAGCTTGAAGCCGGTGAGGTAGCTCGAAAGCTCGCCGTAACGGAGGCTCTAAAAGCAGTGGAAAAAGAGCGTGACGCGCTCGCGAACGAACTTGAGAAGGCGAAGCATGAAAAACGAGCTGCTTCAGAGTTAGCCGAGGCGAAGCTCTTGAGTGAACTACAGATGGCTGCCGCGACGAAGGATGCGGAGATTCAAGGTCTGAAAGCCACTCTCGAATCCATTGAGGTTGCACAGAAGCTCGCAATCACCGAGGCCGTCAGTACGGTTGAGAAAGAGCGCGATGTGCTAAAGAGCGGCCTACAACAAGTGGAGCTTCAAAAGCAACTTGCAGAGAAGGCGCTCAAGGATAAATACGAAACGCAAATCAAAGATCGCGATGACGCCATCGAGCGCCTCCGGGATATGAAGGCGCGCCTGTCGACCAAGATGGTTGGCGAAACCCTCGAGCAGCACTGCGAGACCGAATTCAACCGCATTCGGGCGATGGCGTTCCCAACAGCATATTTCGAGAAGGACAACGACGCGCGAAGTGGTAGTAAGGGCGACTATATCTTCCGCGAATCGAATGAGGCTGGCACCGAGATCGTCTCGATCATGTTCGAGATGAAGAACGAGAGTGACGAAACAGCGACCAAGAAGAAGAACGAAGACTTTCTCAAAGAGCTCGACAAGGATCGTACAGAGAAGAATTGTGAATACGCAATCCTTGTGACACTTCTTGAGCCTGACAGCGAGTTGTACAACTCCGGCATTGTTGATGTATCTCACCGTTATCCGAAGATGTATGTTGTCCGGCCACAATTCTTCATCCCAATCATTACACTGCTGCGAAATGCCGCACAGAACTCACAGAAGTACAAAACTGAGCTTGCGCTAGTGAAAGAACAGAACATTGATATTACGAACTTCGAAAACGAGCTTGTTGAGTTTAAGACTGGCTTCGCTCGGAATTACGAACTGGCGTCCAAGAAATTTAAGACTGCTATTGAAGAGATCGACAAGACCATCGACCATCTCCAGAAGACCAAGGATGCCTTGGTCGGTTCAGAAAATAACCTCCGTCTTGCCAACAATAAGGCGGAGGACTTGACCGTCAAGAAGCTAACCAAGGGCAACCCCACAATGGCCACAAAATTTTCTGAGCTCAAGAATCATGTC
This sequence comes from Gallionella sp., assembly GCA_029850565.1. GTDB lineage: Bacteria > Pseudomonadota > Gammaproteobacteria > Burkholderiales > Gallionellaceae > Sideroxyarcus. The sequence continues at coordinate 6,678 of JARCRR010000087.1, forward strand.
CCAGCCGATGCTGGGATGAGACAGTGAGGTAGCTGAGTTTCAGTCACATTAACGATAACTATTAGATTTCCTATGCCGATTGCCGGACTTAATTCAAAACGCACATATACCGAAGAACAAATCTTCAATGGCCTTATTTATGCGCAAATGAAGGCCGAGCCGCTTTCAAATGACGAAGGCGATTTAGTTGTGCCTGCACGCAATAAAAAACGTCCACATTTTCGTCGAATTGGTGATGCCACTTTCAGAACTCTTATTGGATCAACGGAGACAGGCTCGACCCACAAAAATGTAGTGTCTTGGCTCAAGAAATCCCATCAAGTTAATCGTGTTCGAGTCGTTACATGGGTTTTTGAAGAGATCGAAACATCGGACTCATCAAAACAAAACGACCACGAAGAGCAAGTCATATTTTTTTCGGATAGTCCAACGCAATATAGATGGTTTTCAGAAAATGAATGCCGTATCGCATTTGAAGGTGGCAACTGCATTGTCCCAGACATTGCTGGGCGTGACTTAACGGCATTCTCCCCGTCCGCCGGGCATGAATCAATCATTGTTGAAGTGATTCAAACTCACTATCCCGACCAGAACACCTTCTTCCGTTTGCTGTCTCTCTCGGAAGTTGGGTACTTGGTAATTTTTCACTTCGTCGCACCGGGAAAATCGGATAGCACGTTCAATCGATGCAAGATAGAAAACAACATC
>JARCRR010000088.1 GCA_029850565.1 Gallionella sp.
AACGCAGCCGTCAGTATCCCAGGTATCCGAGTAGAACCCATCACTCCGGAAATCGCTGTTGCCAGCACACGGCTTCCGGGGGATATCCATCCAGATCCGGCAGATAGATTGATCGCTGCAACGGCACGCCATCTAGGCGCACTGCTGATCACGGATGACCAACTCTTACTTGACTACAGTGCAGCCAAACACCTGAAGGCTTTGAAGGCTGGAAGGTAAGCTCCCCCAACCACCAGAATATCTGGGCACCCTTTATCGATCAGTGAGATTTCGAATCTGTGCTGTCGACCCACCACACTACGCAATAAGTGGTGTTTGCAAAGTGGTCACGAAGCCTACTCAGCCGCATCAAGTCGCACCTTAAGATGCTTGATCTCCATCATCAGCTCGCCCGACCTTGACTGTAAGTATTCAGCGCAGTATCTAGCTCCCTGCAGTACATCTTCCTTCACAGGATCATTGCTCGACATGACACTGGTGAAGGCATCGCACATGAATGAGTTCACCTTATGGAACTCTGCAAAGCTATCCGCCAGTTGCACGACTTCTTGAGCTATTGTCATGCCATCATCATTTTGCTGTTCGATGAATAATCTCATCGGCAGATGCCTTCTGAAACACGATCTGATGCTCGTTTGATGCTAGTTATCATATTCGCCCCTCTAATTTGATGACGGAACAATAGCAAAACCAATCCCCCAACCGAATAGGCAATTTGATTTGTGCAATCACATCATTGAGTTATTCGCGATTGATACGCGCACCAGCCAACAGCAACCCGATCAATCTCGCTTACTGTGATGATCCATTCTGGACTAACACCAGTGAGTTGATGAATTCGTTTGAGATCAGCTTGGTGCAATCTGATCGTGTCACCGGAGCGTATCAAGCTTAGTTTTGGTTTGCCGCAGCCGGTGTGACAGAGTGAGCTTGGGAGACTGGCAGCACCACGGCGCTATTTGAAGCTTGTTTCTCTGCGGGGAAATGGTTTTCGAGAAACTTACCTACGAACGAAACATAGACTGCATTTGCGGTGTCAGCACCATCCTTGTTCGATTGATAGACAATAGTTGACGAAAGGGCACTGTTCTTTTCGTCCTTCTTCTCACTACCCTCGACTTTGCTGAATTCACTGAAGATAATCGAGATCACCACAGACTTTTCCGATCCAGAAGATGGACGCCACATTTCACCAATCAATGAGGCACCGCCTGTGTAGAAGGCACTCCCTATGGTGGCTGCAAGTCGCTCTTTGTCTATTCCAGCGTCAATGTTGGTTTCGACTTCATCAATATCAAATGAGGTACCCATGATTGTCAGCACTACATCGGCATCTTCCTTCTTATCAACTAATGTAACCCCGTGCTGCCGGAACATCTCTTGGGTCCGCATTGTGGTTTTCTCATATGGCTTGCCCCAACCCCAAGGTTTCGGCACCCATACATAAATATGTCTAGGTTGCTTGTTAGTACTGAACTCAGGGATCGATTTCCCCGCAGTAACTTTGTCAGTTACAGACACGAGTGTAAATTCCAGCTTTGCAGCATTTTCACCTGCCAAGCAACTTGATGCGGCCAACATCATTACCACCGACAAAAACAATTTCTTAAGCATTCAACATTCCTTCGTAACGATTTGAAATAGAGTCTTCCCCACTCTTTCCGGCGGTTAAGACTCTTCGATCCTCCAAAACTCTGCTTATTGCCCTACTCAGTATTGCGGGGCGCGGTAATTTCCATTGTAGAAGGAGCAGTCATAGCTAGATGGAAACAATTGGTCGCGTTTGATCCAATGCTCGTTGCCGTAGTTAGACACTGCATGGGCGACCTTGACTAGATTAGCTTTCAACTCGATGACGGGACCGCAGTTGGACTCATCGCCTTCTTTGATCGACTTCCTGAAGGCTACTACGCGTTGTTTCTCCTTCGCTTGGCGATCGGCCTCTTCTGCAATCTGGTTCTTCTTCGCAAGGAGTTCCCTCAGGCGTTTCTTGGCATCGACATTTCCACCTTGTGCCGCTTTGGTCCACAATTTCTCAGCCTCTTCCTCGTCCCGAAACTGTTCATATTTGTATACGCCAAGCACGTAGGCAGCATCAGCACTTCCTGCCGCAACGGCCTTCTCTAACCATTTCTCGCCCTCAAAATGCGTTTCCTGGCGTCCCATGAAGAACAATCCTCTTTGATATTTGGCACTCGCGTCACCCTGCTCCGCTCTTCTATCTGCTGCGATCAGATCTTGCTCTGCTTTCAGGCGGGTATCTTCCAAATCTTGCTTCCGCTTCACCTCTAAAGCGATTTTATCCTTAGCATCTTGCTCCGCGAGTGCGATCAGGCCGCTGGATGAAGCAATTTCTAAGAGCTTCTCTTGATCGACCGCAACCATGCTTCTCACGGATCCGAACAGTAGATTCAATGAACCGATGGCGGCCTCACCTGCGGTCGTCACACTCTTGGTCAATTCGGATGAACAGATGGAATAGCTATTGGCTTCACGATATCCCGTTCCGCCGACTGGACGCTTGAAACATTCCCAACGGTTGCCACTGCCTGGCCCCCTGTCTCTTTCTGCTGCAGAGACCTTGGTCGGTGCAGATGCCTTCAATCGGATCAACTTGAGATTGGGATCGACAGAGACCCGCTCAACACCCTCTTGGGTCAGGTCTGCGGTTTTTGAGACCTTCCACGAATCACCCTCTTTTACCAAGTAATAGATATTGGGCTCTGCATATGGACTGATCGAGCTATCAACGGAATAGGGTGTCTCGCCATTTGGCGTTGTAGCAGCCTGCACCGGTAAGGTCAAAGTGACCAAAGCTATGAGCGAAGTCGCTCCAATAAGGTATCTCTTCAAATCTGTCTCCATTTATCGTTATTGAACTGAGCTACATTTCTGGTGGATTGGGCTGACATACCGAGTAGCAATCTTTAAACACGCTCAGCATCCACACAAACCCAAAGTGTTACTTTACCTGAATGAGCATTAAAACCAAACTTAAAGTGTGTGGTTTTGCATTAGCCAGTCGTCAAGACTTCGCACATGCAAAATCAAACTCAAAAGAGTGGTGCGCAATTGCTCTTTGCGAGCAACATGCGGCGCATCCGCTTAGAAAAGAACCTCACACAAGAACTTGTGGCCGAAGCTGCGGGATTGCATACCAACTACATCAGTTCGGTAGAACGCGGCCAGCGCAACATCTCGATCAGTAACATCGAACGTATCGCCTGTGCATTGGGGGTGACCATGCCGGAACTGCTCACCGCACCTGAAAAACCAAGCAAGCCCGTCAAGAAGTAACTGCCTCAACTCTCCCGCCATTTTTCGATATTCCTACTCAGAATTTGGATCGTTGAGTCTGGACCTAAATCCAATTCGCATCCCCCTCTTTGTCCGTAACGGACCCAGTAGAAAACACTCACCGAAACTCATCTGTTGCCTCTTTGGTTTTTGAGCGTTTCAGGTAAATTGATTCTGCATTCACAGAAAGGATCAATTTATGCAAATACGCAATACCGCAATATCTGCCACCTCAATGGGTTCAACGGATTATTGCTATTCAGTTTCAAACAGCAAGGATGAACAGTCATGAACATCCTTAAAACCCATACCTGCCCTACCGCGCAAGCCGATACTTTCTTGGTGTACTGGACCAACAGTCTGCTCCGCCCCAAAGGTGTGCTTAAAGTACGTATCCGCGCGCACATCGAAGATCGACACATCGCCGCTGAACTGGCCGCCATGCAACATCTGCTGGAAGACAAGGAAGTCATAGGACAGAACGTTGTCGGAAATGCGGGTACGCATCTGATTGTTTCACTGGGTGCCATCCGCAAACTACAACGCCGCCAATCAGACAAAGATCACTTGGCTTCCTATGCGAATTTCCTGACCACCCGCTTCGCAGGATGCCAACTCAGCGTAGACAAGGACACGCGCTGGTTCGACGGTTTCCAGATTGATGGGGTCGAAGATTTGCTGGTCAGCGGTCCGCGTAGAGAGCAGGTGTTGATCAACGGCCTGGGTGAGGTTTCAGTCACACAGCATGTGCTGGAACGTTTTGCGGATCGAGTACTGGCGGATAACACTCCAGACAGAACCGCACAGTTGGCTTGGAAGCGCCTGACTGACTTGGCCTCCGACCGGTCGGTACGTGAAGTGTTTCGGCACAGTCCGTGGACGGGAGCCAAGTATTGCCAGCAAGGTAAACAGGAAGGGCGCTATTTCCTGAACCCGAAACGCAATCTGGTGATGGTCGTGACGGACAACCCGCGCGAAGGAAAGCGCTTGGTCACGACCTACCCCGCCACCAGCCAATTCCACGAAATCAGGATTGCCGCTTAAGGAGGTAAAACCATGGATCAAAATCCTGAAGAAAACTTTAAGCTCACTCGTACAAAGATGCAGGGATACATCAATGGGGGACGCTCAGCCATTGAGAATGCCTTGTTGTTGGTGCTGGTTCGTCCGCGTACACCGACAGTGGAAGATAAAGCTGATTACCATGGATTACTGAGTCTGCTGCAACAGTACAACAAGCTGTTAGCGCCATACGAATTACCCAAAGCAAACATGCAAGCAGCGAATGATGGTCAAGGAGGATCGCAATGAATACCCCCCTTCACCTGCGTTACGACCATACCGACCACAGTCGTCTTCCCATTGATGCGCGATCACGCCCTTCTGTGGAGATTCCTTGGATGGATTGTTACTGTGTGGGATTCAGGATTTCGACAGTGAGTCATGATCGTTATCAGTATGCGCTGGTCATCGCAGACGACCATGAAGAACTTACCTATGGAATTAAGCGCGAGATCGAATTGATCCGTGCGCAACCTTCCGAACTTCCTCTGCAAGCGGTGGATGTGGTGTATGTGCGTAATCTTAAGACACAAGATCCCGATTTCATGAACCCGACGGATGTGGATGAGGTGCGTATGCATACGCAGGAAACGCTATGCAAACGGGATGATGAGCATTTTGTGGTGTTTGGTTTGATTGGGGATTCGAAGATCATCCTGATGGACATGCATACCAACGATGCGATTTCGGCCATTCGCCTTGCGCGGTACGAGCATGCCAAGACTTTCACTCAGAAGTTCACAACGCTAGAGGTTAGACATGCCCATCCGGTGGCTTCGGAGTTTGATGCGTTGAGCCAGATGACTTTTGAGCGAATGAAGTCGCTGGAAGATTCCAGCGTGTCGGGTTCTACCTACCTGAATTAGGTACGTGGGTGGTCAACGCGCTCGCGTAATTCCTTGCCGGGTTTGAAGTGAGGGACGTACTTGGCAGGAATCGATACGGGTGCGCCTGACTTCGGATTCCGACCTTTGCGTGGCGGTCGATAGTTCAGAGTGAAACTGCCGAAGCCACGTATCTCTGCCCTGTCTCCATTTGCCAAGGCGCGCGACAGTTCATTCAAAATCGTGCGAATGGTCAGATCAATGTCTTTGATTGTGAGTTGCGGGAATTGCTCGGCAAGTCTCTGGATCAGTTCCGAACGGGTCATAGCAGTGTTGATTGGTATACAGCAGGTAACGCGGCAGCGAATTATAGAGGAGAAGTGATTTGAAGAATGTCACATGGAATCGCATCAGGCGGTTCATCAACAAATCAGGTATCGGTTACTTTGCACCGTTGATCGCAGCAGTCAGGCTGATTAGGAAACGGCGGTGGAACTATGCCCATCAACTGCGCGTTGTTCACCGATATTCATTCCGAAAATAGAAGTCCAGATTAGTCCGCTCAATTCATCCCAATTGCTTGTTGGAGCTTCTGAGTGAATTGCGAATCTTGATGACCTGTCATCATCAACCTAGAAGTAGCGCGCGTCATCGCAACGTAAAGTAAGCGAACCTCTTCCTCGGGCGTGCTTGAATCTTTGTGGGATAAGCCCACCCCGGGAATGGCCACGATGGGAAACTCAAGGCCCTTTGATGAGTGCATGGTGATCATCTTGATCGTGTCCTGATCATCAGTGAACCGAACGTCATTCTTGGCACTGACCGGGATGCCCGCTGATTTAAGTTTCTTCTCTAGAATCTGTCCGACTGGATAGTAGTTGCGGTACAGGATCGCCATATCCTTCCATGGCGTACCAGTACGATTCGCCTCTTTAAGTTGAGTGATGATCCACAGCGACTCTTCGTCCAGCGTCGGTAATGTGACCAGCGTAGGTGGTGTTCCATGCCGACCGGCACTCATTGGCTGGACAATCGGCACACCATCCTCATCAGCGTCTTCTGGAGACAACAACTCCCGTGCGAAGGATGCAGCCACATTCAGGATCTCTTGGGTATTGCGGTAGTTGATCTTTAGGATAGTGGTACGGCCCTGTGCATGAATGCCAAGGCTCTTGAAGCTGAATTTCTGTTTCTTAGTATGTTCATAGATGGACTGCGCATCATCGTAGAGCACCATCAACGAATTGCTTTCAGGATCGACCATCTGTACAACCAACTTAAGCCACTCCGGTCTGAAGTCATGCCCTTCATCGATCAACACTGCGTCATATTGCCCTGATGGGACTAGTTTGCGATCGACTGCACGGATGAGCGCATCGACCATCCCAGCATAGAACACTTCGTTGTCGCCTTCGTTCATAGGAATATCGACGTTGTATGCACGAAGCTGCGCACTGCACCATGAATGGAATGTCTGGACTAGGACTTTGTCACCAAGCCCCCTGCTCGCCATCTGCTCACGCAACTTTCCTGCCAGTGCCTTGTTGTAGCACAGGATCAGAATGGGTTTCACACACGCTTGGGCTAGGTGGATAGCACGATATCCGAGTATCAGTGTCTTACCTGAACCGGCAACACCGTGAATCACTCGGTGCCCCTCTCCTAAACTTCGAGCTAACTGCTCCTGCTGCAAGTCCATCACGCGCAATATATCGGGGAGTTCGACTTCAGTATGTGGCGCATCGTCAAACAGACTTCCACTAGAGGGCGCAGCGATTCTGACTTCGGGGAACATGTGCCAGCGGATACGATCTAGCTGGGGCAAAGAGAGCTTGCCGTGGAACTTGAGCGTGAACATGTTCCACAGGCGCTGCTGAAATTCTTCCGCATCAACACTCTCGAACATCCCGTCCTGACAAATGACCCGGCTGGGTTCGATCACCTCACCCAGACCAGACGATTCAAAGGTGCTGCGCATGACGTTGGTGAGCACGACACCATAACTCCACGGGAATAACAAATGGCCAGACTTCACGCCACTATTGAGCGTGAGCTGTTTATCTTTCTGCAGTACGTTACTCACTGCATGAGCATACTGACGCGCTTGTTCAAGTGGATTGCTTACGTGCTTAATGCCATTGCTGGTCAACAACTCAAAAGATTGCCGATTGGCACTCTTGATTTTTTCCGGCTTCCAGTCTTTGACTTCAAGAATGAGGATGCCGCGCTGAGGATGGAGAATGATAAAATCAGGATGGGTGTTGGCTGGTCCGATAGGAACGTCATACCAGAGTAAATAGTCATCTTCTAGCTTGGCTTCAAGGCGCTGTGCGAGTCGCCTTTCCCCGCCGGTCATTCTGGAAAGACAGGTGCTGAGGCTTGGTATCAGAGTTGCCACAATCTTCCTTGAGAAATCAAATCATCTTTTCTGATTGAGCAACGTAACACATCCTTGAAAAAAGTATATATGCCAAAATATATATATCGCCATACCCAGCACTGATTGTGCTGTACAAAAGCTTATCCATCTCGGCACTTCAATGGTTGCATATGAACTTAATCTCTAGAAGCTGACTTGGACTCTTCAATTACTGCTTTTTTTGTAATCCTGCGACTCCCGTAATAACTCGCCCCGATCGTCACCCGTGTGTGCCCCGCCCTCTCCATCAGCTTTTGGCTGGCCAGATGTAAATCATCGCCATCCACCAGACTCAGATCCCCGCCCTTCACCGGCGCTTGGATCCCCAGTAGCCGCTCGAAGCTTTCCTGCATGTATTGGTGACGCAGGCCGTGGGCTGTAATGTCGTTCTCGCTCAACGTGACTTCGCACTTCTTCAGCACGTAGTAAAGACGGTCACGCTTTTGCTGGAATGTCAGGCCACGTTCACCCAAAAAGCCGGACTTCTTATCCTCCATCGCCTTCGCGCGCTCCAGCACATTCTTCTGGATGGCGTTCTCGATCGGCACGAACCTGGGCCGGTCACCCTTGGTACCTTCTCTAACAGACAGGAACTCTCCCTCGTGACAGACGGACGGCCTCAACATCATGGCTTCCTTCACCCGCAGCCCGAATGCCATACAAAGCTCCAAGACCATCGCTACCGTCTTATCTTCCTGCGCTACTTTTAGTAGTAGTCCAGTAATGTCGATACCCTTGCCGTCCCAAGACTTGTCTTCTTTGACTACCATGCTGCGACGCACCGATGTCTTGTCCTTCACGTACAAGGTCGAATCACGCACCATGCCGTTCTTACCTATCCACTCACAGAACACTCTCATGATGGATATCTTGTTCTGGATGGTGGACGGCGACTGCCCTTGCTCTTCCAAGAAGTTGAAGACGGCTATCAGGTGTTTTTCCTTCAGGTTGTGGACGGACTCAATCTTGTAGCCCAGATGGAAGAGGTCGCTGAAGAAGCCTCTAATAACTGTCCGGCGCTTATCCTGTGTGCCTTGTCCTACCTTCTTGTCTTTATGGGCGGCTTGATCCTTGTTCTTCTGTAGCGCAAGCTCGATCTCGTTGTGGCAATTACCGGGAATACGATGTGAACCAGAAATGTAGGTGCTGTTCTTCCCATCTACCCGACCGGGCTTTACTGCGATCTTTTCTTCTGTGGTCATATCCGATTCCTCTTGGTCTGCAATGTAGGTGACATCCCAACGCCCTGTGCGTAGCCCCTCGCCTGCGCGATGACTTCACGCTCCAGTTTCTGTGCCTGTGCCGGGTCAGCCTTTTTGAGTGTCTGTAACGTACGCTCAATATTCCTGAGTCTTGCCATTCTTTCTATCTCCTGTGTCTGTATCACCAGATAGCCACTACCGCAGTCTCCCCATTCGAGAAGCTATGGGAGTAGCTATCCAACCTGTGTCCTGTACTGCGCCAGATAGTCGGTCTGGGTATGCGATTTCTCCAGTTCGCTCTGGTCGCTGATGTCCGTCAGCTCGGTTGAGTTAATTTCAGCGCATGCGCCTGGTCTTTACGTGAGTCCCATCGGAGAAAGCTACAGCAAGACATTTCTGCCTTTACTAAACTCGCAACTTGCGTCGCGCAGGCCAACAGCCTGTCCATCTGGCTCCCATTACTGGGCACCTACCAATGCTTTGAATATTCGTTGCCGTCACACACGCGGTTCTCAATTTCGCTCACCTACCACCAGTGAACTCAGCCTCTCGGCACCGTCTTTTCCCCTGTATCCAGTAGCGCGATCTTCGCCTGCTAGCTGAACCACAGCACTGTCTTATCCAGACAGGAGGGGTGTGTGTAATGCGTGTACGTCTTGTCCTTTCGGCATCCAGCCTAATTCCTCTTCTTCCCGAATTCTCGATACTGATTCCCTCCCTACGTCTGTTCGTCCAAGGCATAGCCAAGGCAGATCGACAGACAACACTGACACCACGCAACACAACACCACCAGCCAACGGCGCAAAAGCCTGTCGGCTTCGTGCATTGGTTTCTGGATGTCGAGTGCGCCCGCATCGGGGGTACTAGCAGTTCTTACTTCGTTTGATTTTGAATCGTGGACATCCTGCCCGGACCGGGCGGACGACAGTTGGAATGGGGTTGCCATTACAACTGCCTAAGACTGACCCGCTTACACGGATCGGTGAGGGCACTTAATGTGCGGCCTCGAATTTCACGGGGGACTAACCCGCGTTATTACAGTTCAGACTTCTATCAGAATCTCGCGCATCTGCCCTAGGGCGCATCTGCAAGTTGAAATGCAGCTCTTTTAACTTGGAGCCAGTAAGACCCCACCGAAGTGGAAGTGCTGGCATTTAAGCAGTTCACACTTTGAGTGTCAAATTCCAACGCCATTATCCGCCCGGTCACTTTGGAATTCTTTAAGGAAACCCAAGCGCCTGTTGGGTTGTGAAATCACTCTCTATGTGGAAATCTATGAAGGATTGACTTAAATTTGGCTTGATGGTTAAGAGTAAGGGGGGAACTTGAAGCTTTTGCAGCGTATTTTTATTTATTGTTTTCATAGTGTTGCGGAATAGTGGGCAACTAGTGGGCCACTTTTCCCCATCGATCATCGCTCTAGTTGAAAAGGGGCAACTAAGGGGCAACTTTTTGGGTAGTGATGGTACTCATTCCTAGATTTTCTAGGCAAGGCCACATTCGCCTGAGAAATATTGTGACTACGGCATGGTTCAACTTGTGTGGTGTCGCCCGATATAAATTCGACTCACACTACTGAGTCTGACCTACACCACCAGCCGCCCCACCAACTCCGACATATTCGAGTAAGTGATGAACGCCTCATGCGTCGCCCGTGTGATGGCGACGTAGGTCAAGCGGATGTCGTCTTCGATGTCCTCGGGTTTCTTCAACTCGCCCAATCCGCCGATGGCCACGCAGGGGAACTCCAGCCCTTTGGCGTTGTGCATGGAGAGCAAGCGCACCGCATCACGTCCTGTCTCCACGCGGTTGTGATGATCCTTGGCCACATCCACCGGCACACCGTGTTTCGCCAATATCTTCTCGAATCGTTCGCCGATGAAATGGCGGGGATACAGCACCGCCATCTGCCCCCACTGGTAACCGGCGGCCTTGCGATTGAGCAACCATTCCGCAATCGCATGGGCTTCGCCGTCATAGCTCACGCACTGGCGCACCACCGGCTCCACGCCTTCGCGCCCGCCGTCTTCCGGCATCAGGATCGCGCTCTCGTCACCGGCGCATACGCCCGGTGCGCCGATCACATCGGCGGCGAACTTGCGCGCGAAGCGCAAAATCTGCGCGGTGTTGCGGTAATTCACCTTGAGCACCGTGGTGCGACCGGCGGCCTCGATGCCGAGCTGCTTCCACACCGGGCGTTTGCGCCCTTTGTAGATCGCCTGCGCATCGTCGTAAACGATCATCAGCGCCTTCGTGTCCGGGTTCACCATCTTTGCCGCCAGCGCCAGCCATTGCGGCTCGAAGTCGTGCGCCTCGTCGATCAGCACCGCATCGTACTGTCCGCCCGGAATCAGCCCGCGCTCGGCAGCATCCAGCACGGCCTGCACATTGGTAGCCTGCCGCTCCGTAAAGTCGGGAAACTCTTTCTCGCTTGCTATCGGCAGGCCGTAAGTACGCAACATCTTCCAGCACCAGGAATGGAAGGTCGAAGCGACCACCTTGTCCTCCACCCCTCTGTCCTGCATCGCGTTCTCCAGCCGCCCCGAGATGCCGTTCGCAAAACTTAGCAGCAAAACAGGTCGGCTCGTTTCGGTTGCCGCCCGCGCAATCTGCTCAGCGCGAAACGCCAGAATCAGCGTCTTGCCCGAGCCAGCCACGCCGCGCACGATGCGGTGTCCTTCGCCCATGCTGCGTGCCAGAAACTC
>JARCRR010000089.1 GCA_029850565.1 Gallionella sp.
CCACGCCACTGTGCGTCGTCATTTTCCGCGTACGGCGCTGGACAACATCGAACGCGCCATCGCCAAAGTCGAGCAGCGTTGTGCCGGACAAGTGCGCTTCGCGGTCGAACATGCGCTGGAATGGAAGCCGCTGATGGCAGGGCAGACGGCAAGAGCGCTCGCTATTGAGGTGTTCACCGACCTGCACGTGTGGGACACAGAGCATAACAACGGCGTGTTGATCTATTTGTTGCTGGCGGATCGAGATGTCGAGATCGTCGCCGACCGAGGCATTCACGCCAAGTTGGGCCAGTCAGTCTGGGAATCTATCTGTAAAGAGATGGAAGCGGCGTTTCGCCAAGGTAGATTCGAGCAGGGCGTCATCGACGGGATCAACAGCGTAGGTAAGCACTTGTCAGAACATTATCCCCAGCTTGGAGATAAACTCAACGAGTTGCCGGACCGACCTATACTGATGTGATAACGTGAGCGTCGAAACCGAACTCAAGCTTCACATCTCTCCCGAGCAACTGCTCAGGCTCAAACGGCATCCTTTTCTTAGATCACTTTCCGCTGATCGGGCGCGCGCGCAAAAACTCTACAGCATCTATTACGACACCCCAGACCTGAAGCTTCGTCGGCAGGCGATGGCCTTGCGTTTGCGCCGCAATGGCAAACAATGGATACAGACATTAAAGGGGGGCGGGCAAGTGAGTGCGGGTCTGCACCAACGCAACGAATGGGAATCTCCAGTTTCTTCGGAGCAACTCGACTTTGAAGTACTTAAGGCTTGTGGTGGCAAGTTGCCCCACGGTGTGCGCAATCATCTGCAACCAGTGTTCGTCACCGATTTCGCTCGTAACATCAGACTACTCAGGTATGAAGGAGCGGAAATCGAGCTCTGTATGGATAGCGGCGAGATCCGCGCCGGAAGTTCAAGTTGCCCCATCTCAGAACTGGAATTGGAACTCAAATCCGGAGAGCCCATACAATTGTTCAAGCTTGCTTTGGCTCTACTCGATATCGTTCCCCTTCAGGTAGAACATACCAGCAAGGCGGAATATGGTTATCTGTTGTTCTCTGCGGCCAAACCCTCCGCAAACAAAGCCAGCTATCCAGTGCTAAAAAAATCACAAGATATCGACAGCGTTTTGAAGAATTTGATCGGGGCAGGTCTTGCCCATGTGCAATCCAACGTACCCGGCGCTTTGCTGAATCAAGACGAAGAATATCTGCATCAGGTACGTGTCGGACTGCGCCGTTTGCGCGTAGCTCTTTCTATCGCACTACATCTTCATGCTGATACTGAGCTAGAAGCCTTGCGAGCGCAGGTGAGATCGCTATGTGTGAAACTGGGAAAATCACGCGAATGGGATGTATTCGTGACACAGATATTGGTGCCGCTCTGCACTCGTCTGCCTGAGCACGCCGGCTTACGGGAAATATTGAAGGCCAGCGAACAAGCGCGCAAGAAACAACATAAGGAAATGGCCGAGCAACTAGGTTCGCAGGATTTCCAGCGCATGCTTTTGCGTTTTGGTGCTTGGATGCAGACCAAGCAGCCTGACGTTTCCGATATTACTCTGGAAACATTCGCATCACAGACCCTGAAGAAACGACTCAAAAATGTCGTTAAATGCGGTGAAGGACTGAGGGAAGGGGATGGAGAGCAGCTACATTCCTTGCGCATCGCTTGTAAAAAGTTGCGGTACAGTTTCGAGATGTTTGGATCGTTGTTTGCTGTTGCTAAGACAAGGCTCTATCTTGATGCCTTGGCCGAGTTGCAGGATGTCTTGGGTAGTCTGAATGACAATGCAGTGGCGCATCGACTGTTGAATGAATTGGATAACGCATCTCGGCATGAAGCGATCTTGCTCATACGAGGCTGGATGGAACACGACTATGCGGAGCGATTCGCAGATTTCGGCAGGGTCTGGAAGACATTTGCATACCAGCAAAGATTTTGAAATAAGCCTCAAAGAGGGGGTTCCAAAGCTTCTGGAGAAAACGGGAAACAGAACCCCAAGCCGCCCCATTCGATTTGACATAATATACATTATGCGAATTAATTAAAAATAGGCAAAGCTCTGTCTTTGATTTGACAATACAACTTTTATTAACTTAATCAGCAAGCTACTGCACTTTCAGGAACAGCCGATTGAAATTATGGCTAGTCGTTTCACCCACTTCATTTAGCGAGATATTTCGCAACTTTGCTATCTCTTCAGCCACGTGCTTTACATACGCCGGCTGATTCGTCTTGCCCCGGTATGGAGTCGGAGCAAGGTATGGCGAATCGGTTTCTATGAGTATCTTTTCGAGTGGGATGTTCTGCGCGACTTCTTTTATGAGGGTGGCGTTTTTAAAAGTAAGGATGCCTGAAAACGAGATATAGAACCCAAGATCGATAGCTGCTCGGGCAACTTCCAGATTCTCGGTGAAACAGTGCATCACCCCTCCAACCGCTCCAGCATCTTCTTCGGCCATGATGCGCAGGGTATCAGCTGCCGCCGACCGGGTATGGATGATGAGTGGCTTGTTGCATTTTTTGGCAGTACGGATATGGG
>JARCRR010000090.1 GCA_029850565.1 Gallionella sp.
TAGCCGGGCCGCGACTGATGAAGTAGCGCAGCGCCAACTCGGCCAGCGCCTCAGCGCGCGTCTTGGCTTTAACGGGCTTGACCCACTCCTCCAGTAGCGCGTAGTTCTGTTCCTTGTCGGAAGTGGCAGCGAGGCAGATGAGACCGTGTAGCGCCGCATTCCACAGGATGTGATAACCGCGTTGGCCTTCGACCGAGATGCCCGCACCTTCCAACGCGGCATACATCTCGTCGCGGCTCTTTTGTTTGCCGCCCTGCAATGTCTGTGTGAAGACTTGGTGACAATGTGTGAGCGTCTTGTCGTCTAACGCCAACGCATCGCGGCGGCGCTGACTGCCGGTGAGGTTCTTGGGTGATGTCAGCGAGAGCATCCAGCGCACATCCGGTGCTGCCACGACATGCAGTGTGCCGCGCATGGGCCAGGTACGGATGATCCTGCCCTCATCGAAAGCGCGATCCACATCGCTTTGCACACCATGCGGGAGGCGCAGACCGATAGACCACTTCACACCGGGAAGATCTTGACCTTGCATGCCCCCCAGTGCAGCAACGACTTGCTCCGGCGTCTCGCAGCGCTGGCTGGAGATCAGTTGTTGGTGTAGGCGGAGCGCTGCGATGTTCACGCTTTTCCTTCCCGTCGGGATTAGCCCTGTATCAATTCTTCCATACGCTTGCGGGCTACTGCGGAGGCCATCACCATCAGCACATCCCCCCCATGCAGCAGGTAATCCGCAGGGGGTTTGAATTGCCACTTGCCTTGGTTATTCACCGCCATGACCAGACAGTCCTGATCGTTCTCGTAGAACATATCCAGTGTCTTCCCGTGCAAACGCCCGGGAATGATCAGCTCTTCCATGCGCAGATCGCCCTCCGCCTTGGTGATCTCGTCAAGGAAACCGGCGACGTTGGGCCGCACCATGGCTGACACCATGCGCACACCGCCCGTGAAGTCGGGCGAAACGATTTCGTCCGCGCCCGCGCTCTTGATCTTGACCACGTTCTTCACATCATGACAACGCGCGATAACGCGCACACCGGGATTGAGCTGCTTGGCACTCAGACTGATGACCAGATTCTGGTTGTCTTCGTGCGCAACGGCAAAAATGCCGATAGCATGTTTGATCCCCGCAGCCAGCAGCACCTCGTTGTCCGTGGCATCGCCCATCACATAGAGTTGAGAAGGATGTTGCGCGACATAGTTTTCCAAGTTGGCTTTATTTTTGTCCACCATGACGAAATGCCGTCCGGTGATCGCCAGTTCGTGCGCGACGTTGCTGCCGATCTGCCCCATCCCGCAAACTATGTAGTGACCTTTCAATTGCCCGATCTTCTTTTCCATTTTGTTTCTCCGCCTGACTTCATTGAATTCGCCTTCCAGCATGTACGCCGTCACCGTGGACAACACATAGCCCAGCACGCCGATGCCCGTGAGGCCGATGAAGACGGTGAACAGCCTACCGTATTCGTAAGAGGTCACATCCACCGTTTCGCTGAAGCCGATGGTGGTGACGGTGATGAAGGTCATGTAGAAACAATCAAGCCATGAATTCTCCGCGCCGCCAAGGACACGGTAACCTATGGTTCCAACCGCCATCACGGAAACTGCGGCCATCAATGACCACAGCAGGTTGCGAGCCGTCGTTGATAGATTCGTTTTTTTCATCATTCGTCCTGTACGTTCTGCCCGGGGAACAGCACATCGGAGAATCCGAAGTTGCGCATATCGCTCATACGCATCGGATACAGGATACCCTCCAGATGGTCGCATTCATGCTGCACCACACGAGCGTGAAATCCGCTGACGGTGCGATCAATGAGCATACCTTTCTCATCGCGACCTTGATAGCGCAGCTTGGTGTAACGCGGCACGAGACCGCGCATACCCGGCACACTCAAGCAGCCTTCCCAATCCTCTTCCATCTCGTTCGACAAGGGCGTGAGCACGGGGTTGACGAGGACGGTCTGCGGTACGGATTCGGCATCGGGATAGCGCGGATTGGCATTCACTTCGAAGATGACCACGCGCAGACTGACACCGATCTGCGGCGCAGCAAGACCCACGCCATTCAGTTCATGCATGGTGTCGCGCATATCGGCGAGCAAGACATCCAACTCGCGACCGCTGAAATTCGTGATGGGCTCTGCACGCTGCAACAGGCGCGGATCACCCATGCGCAGGACCTCTCTAATCGCCATCGCGCCCCACCACATATTCCAATATCTTGCGCACCCGCGCCATCGCCGGTTGGGCGACGGTGCCGATCTCATCCAATGGGATCGCTTGCTTGCTCGTCCCTCGACCTGCGGCGTAGTTCACCACCACGGTGATGGCGGCATATTCCAGGCCGAGTTCGCGTGCCAATGCCGCTTCAGGCATGCCGGTCATTCCCACCATGTCCGCACCGTCACGTTCATAGCGATCGATCTCGGCTGCCGTCTCCAAACGCGGGCCCTGGGTGACTGCATAGACACCGCCGCTCAAACAGGCGTCGCCCGCGCGTTGTGCCGCCTCGATGAGTTTCTGCCTTAGCGATTCGGTATAAGGCAAGGTGAAATCGACATGAGTGACGGATTGCTCACGCCCATCGAAAAAGGTGAATGCACGACCCTGTGTGTAGTCGATGAGTTGATCCGGCACGACCAATGTGCCCGGTATCAGGTCGGCGCGGATACCGCCGACCGATGCCACCGCGATGACGCGCTTCGCTCCCTGGTCACGCAATGCCCACAGATTGGCGCGATAGTTCACCATGTGCGGCGGTATGGTGTGACCGTAACCGTGGCGCGCGATGAACATGACTTCATGCTCGTTGATGGTGCCGAACGTCATCGGGCCGGAGGGTTCACCATACGGCGTGCGCATCACCTGCCGATGGGTGATCTTGAGATTGCCGAGTTGATTGAGTCCGGTACCGCCGATGATCGCTAGCATTTTATTTTTCCTTTACCGCATAGATCGCGGGCAGGTTACGCCACGCACCGTGAATGTCCATCCCGTAGCCGAACACGAAGCGGTTCGGCAATTCCATCCCCACGAAATCGGCACGAACGGGTTTGGTCTTGCCGTTCTCCTTGTCGGCGAACACCGCGCAATAGCACTTGGTCGCCCCCAATTCCATCACGCGTTGTTTGATCGCATGCATGGTATGCCCTTCGTCCAGGATATCGTCCAATACCAGCACCACCTTGCCTTTGACGTTCTCGCGCGGTGCTACTCTCCAATGCAACTCTCCGCCCTGCTTCTCGTTGCCGTAGCGCGATACATGCAGATAATCGAAGTCCAAAGGAAAATCCAACATCGGCAACAATTGTCCGGTAAAAATGACCGCCCCCCCCATCACGGACAGCACCAGCGGATGCTGATCGGCCAATGCGGCATTGATCTCTTGCGCCACATGCCCCAACGCCGCTTGCACCTCGTCCGCGCTGAACAACATCTCGGCGTCGGCTAGTACTTGGCGGGCTTCGCTATTGTTCAAGGTCAGCTCAAGGTTTGCAGATAGGCGGCGAACTCTTCGCGCAGATCCTGGTGCTTGAGACCAAAAGCGACTTGCGCTTGCAGATAGCCCAACTTAGAGCCGCAGTCATAGCGCACACCGTTGAAACGGTAGGCCAACAATTGTTCTTCACTCATCAGCGCGGCGATGCCATCCGTCAGTTGTATCTCGCCACCCGCACCTGCCTGGACCTTTTGCAGATGATGGAAGATACGCGGCGTCAGGATATAGCGGCCCACCACAGCCAATGTGGATGGTGCGACCGACGGTTGCGGTTTCTCCACGATGGTGTGCACCTTCTCGACATTCAATGACAGCGATGTGCTGCCCACGATGCCATATTGTTTGGTATGCGCACGCGGCACATCCTGCACGCCCAAGATAGAGCACTGGTGTTGCGCGAACACGTCCACCATCTGTTTGACCACAGAGGGCTGTCCATCGATCAAGTCATCCGCCAAGAGCACGGCGAATGGCTCATTCTGAATGACCGGCTGTGCGCACAACACGGCATGTCCCAGACCGAGTGGCTCGGCTTGGCGGATATAGATGCAGTTCACATGCTTGGGTACGACTGACTGCACCACACGCAGCAATTCTTCTTTACCTTGCGCCTCCAGCGTCGCCTCCAACTCGTAGGCCTTGTCGAAGTGGTCTTCGATGGCGCGCTTGTTGCGTCCGGTAATGAACACCATGTCGGTGATGCCCGCCGCTACCGCTTCTTCCACCGCGTATTGGATGAGCGGCTTGTCGACGATGGGGAGCATCTCCTTCGCAGTCGCTTTGGTGGCAGGCAAGAAGCGGCTACCCATACCTGCAACTGGAAAAACAGCTTTCGTTATCTTCTTCATTTCAATTTTCCTTTAAACGCAAATAACGAAAGTTGTTTTCGGCGCAGGCTAACCTGCAAGGCAGGTTAAGCCCGTAAGGGCGGCCGAAGCCAAACACGGCTTTCGTTATTTTTCTCATGATGCTTTCAATTCTTTCAATTGTTGCAGCAACGCCGCCTCATCCCACACCGGCACGTCCAGTTCCCGCGCCTTGTCCAGTTTGCTGCCTGCTTCTGTTCCAGCCACGACACAGTCGGTCTTCTTCGATACCGAGCCGGCCACTTTCGCCCCCAAGGCTTCCAACCGTGATTTTGCCTCATCGCGGCTCAGGCTGGCGAGTGTTCCGGTGATGACAAAGGTCTTGCCGGACAGCGGAAGCACTTGCGCACTCAAGCCATCATGCTCTTCCCATTGCACACCCAACTCACGCAGCCGTTGCACCACCTCCCGGTTATGCGACTCGGCAAAGAAATCAACGATGCTCTGCGCGATGACGGGCCCCACATCCGGTACCGCCAACAACCGCACGGTGTCCGCCTGCATGATGCTGTCCAACTTGCCGAAATGACGTGCCATATCCTTGGCAGTCGTCTCACCCACATGACGGATACCAAGCGCAAAGAGGAATCGATTGAGCGTGGTGCGTTTGCTCTTCTCCAACGCATCGACGATGTTCTGCGCGCTCTTCTCGGCCATACGTTCCAATGCGGCCAAGGTCGCCACATCCAGACGGTACAAGTCGGGAAGGGAACGGATGATGTTCTCATCAACCAGTTGCTCGACCAGCTTATCTCCCAAACCTTCGACATCCATTGCGCGGCGTCCGGCGAAATGCAGGATGGCTTGCTTGCGCTGCGCCGCACAGAACAGACCGCCGGTACAACGCGTGTCAGCCTCACCCTCTTCGCGCACCACGTGACTGCCGCAGACGGGGCAGACTGTCGGCATGACAAAAACTTTGGCATCCGAAGGACGCCGCTCCGCCAATACACCCACCACTTCTGGGATCACATCGCCCGCGCGGCGCACGATGACGGTATCGCCGATATGCACGTCTTTGCGCCGTATCTCGCCTTCGTTGTGCAGCGTGGCATTACTCACCGTGGTGCCGCCCACGAACACGGGTTCCAGCTTGGCCACGGGAGTGAGCTTTCCGGTGCGGCCGACCTGTATCTCGATGTCGCGCACGATGGTGAGTTGTTCTTCGGCAGGAAACTTATGCGCCACCGCCCAGCGCGGTTCGCGCGAGACGAAGCCCAGCTC
>JARCRR010000091.1 GCA_029850565.1 Gallionella sp.
GAAACGCGCATCGCCGGACAAGGTGCACAGGATGCGCAGGCCCAGTTCGTCGAACAGCGGCGCCACATTCCAGAACTCGCCCGCAATGTTGTATTCGCCGATCAGGTTCACGTCATGCACGGTGATGCCGAGGCGCTGCGCTTCGACCGGCACAGGCAATGGTTCCGCCGTGCCCACCACATATTTGAACATCGCTTCACCGGCGATGCGGTTGCCGAGATTCTTGGTGCCGTAGAAACCGGCGCAGTCCACCGGGATCACCGGCACACCGGTCTTCTCGGCGGCGGCCTTGCACACTGCACTGATGTCGTCGCCGGTCAGTGCGGGTACACAGGTGTTGTAGATGAACACTGCTTTCGGTGAATAGCTATCGACGGCTTGCTTGATGGCATGGAACAAGCGCTTCTCGCCGCGCCCCATGATGACATCCTGCTCAGTAAGGTCGGTTGTCATGCCGATGCGATACAGCGTCGGGCCGGAAGAACGTGTGCCACGGTTGTCCCACGAGCTGCCCGCACAGGCGATGGGGCCGTGCACGATGTGCGCCACATCGGCGATGGGCAACAGCGCGATCTGTGCACCATCGAACGAACAGCCGCCCGCCGTCGCCCCCGGCTTGGGGCGAGCGCAACCGGACTTCTCCTTCTTGTTATGGGTGCACGCCGGTTCGTTGAGTAACTCGGCGATGTCTTTGGCTTGCATGGCATTCGCTCACGGGTGATGACACCCTTGTATCCGCAAATGCCGTGCCAGAAGACAGCGGATTGATTTCAATGGGATTTGTATCTGGGTGACTTGTAGCAAACCTGACAAGACACCCACACACAACAAAACTAGACCGAGTAGGGCGCCTCCACCCAACTCTTGATAAGTGCGACTTCCGTGTCTGACAAGTAACTGAATCCTGCCTCCAAGTCACGCATCACCGCGTAGGCGATCTTGGGTGAAGTGATGGTTCCCGCGATCAGATGGAAATACCAAGCCGAGGGATAACCCGCTGCGCGATCGAACGCCTGCAACTGCGCCCCCATCTCCACACCGGACAATTCAGTGTTCCAGTGGAAAGGCTTGAGTGCCCGCGCATGGCGCGAGATGAGGGAGGCGGTGAGCACAGGATTGCGATACCGATCCAGATGTTCCCGCAAGGCAACGACCCAATGATCGCTGAAGTGACCGCGTGTCGCCGCGCTGCTATGCGACCACTCGGTCAGCATGCGGGATAAGGCATTCGTGCGTCCGTCGGCAATCGCCAGACGCGCAACGATCTGGCGCATGTCGAGCAATCGGCGGAACTGGTATTGCGGCGCTTTGACGGTTTGAGCCTCCAGAAGGATGGGCGAGATCGGCTCGATGATCTCCATCAACTCTTCGGCGGGATTGTCCGGATCGATGAGCTTGCGATCTAACACTTCCTGCAACTCTTCCACCTCCAACTGCATGAAGTCGGCTGGCGCAGAACCATACGCCGCGACGAAATAATGTGTCTGACCGGAGTGGCGTGTCACCAACAGGTTCTTTTTGGCATAACGTTCCATCAACTCGCCCATGTCGTCGGAACAATCTTCCAGTTCGGCTTTTGCCCAAGGCTCCAGACTGTCTGCGATGCGTCTGCCATCTGCGGCGATGACGCCACCGGGGCGATACCAGCCACCGCGATTCAGGGCATATTCAAAATTAACACCCGGTCGGATGTTGTTGGCAATCGCTATCAAGCCACTATGATGCGGACGCGGCGGGATGGCTGCGATATCGGCAGCCAGCTTACTCAATAGGGTCTCATCATTCGTGTAGATACTCATTGTTCATCCTCATGAAGGAACTCGCTCAAGCGCCGCCGCACGGCGGCACGTACATCCGGTTCGGCATCATCCACCAATCCGGCGATGGATTCGAGTGGCGCGCGTTGCACTGCTTCCAGTCGCACGACCCAATCGACATCGTTCAACATCTTTGCAACTTCATCATCCAACATGCGCGACGCCACGATACGCCTGACTTCGGCATCCTCGTCTTGCATCAACTTACCCAGTGCGAATGGGGGTAAACGGCGTGCTACCTCTTTGCGCACCTCCCTATCCTCATCGCCCACCATGTGGCGCAACTGCCCATGCGGCATACGCTTCGCTACTTGCAAGCGCACCAGATAATCCTCATCGTTCAACAGGGCGCTCAAGCGTTCCGGTGCGATACGCTCGGCCACCGTCATGCGCACCTCACGGTCTGAATCGTGCAGGTAATCATCCAACTCGTCGATAAGCAAACGGCTCGCCACCACACGGCGCACCACTTCGTCGGCATCGCGCGGCAATTGCCTGACTGATTCCAACGGCGCATAGCGCGCAGCGATGGCACGGCGCTCCCAAAAACCATCTGCCAGATAGTCTTGTGCGATGTGCGGATTGCGCCGCAAAAAACGGTCGATCTGCCGACCGCTCTGCGCGATCAGGCAAATATCACCCGGCGCGCACTTGCCTTCCGCCAACAGCGCGCGATGCGGGCAGACCGAGCAATCGACACAGATGACTTCCGTCAACGGCGATGCCACGGGGTGATTTCCCGTCATGTTAAAACCTTTCAGAACCTGCTCAATGTATTGTCTACAGTGGTATCAGCAACCACCGTGCCACTTGATGAATATGCGCAGAAACCCTTTAGTTAAAGGGATGTGGAAAAACCACCAATGTGCGATTGCAAGGATTTTGTAGGAATCCCTACAAAAGGATGGTCTCAAGCCAAGGGCTTGCGCAGCACCACCATGTTGGAAAGTTCGAATTCGAGATTGTTGTAAAAGGCCAGTGCGGATCGGTTATCGCCGTCGGCCAGCAGGGTGACCCGCTTCATTCCCTGCGCTGACGCCCATGCCACCACATGATCGAACAAGCGCCGTCCCAAGCCCATACCTCGATGGGTGCGGCTCACGATGAGGTCTTCCAGCAAAACCACCGGACCGCCTTCCGCCGTGCTGACGGTGATGAGCGCATTCGCCATACCGATCACCTCCCCGTCGACGCGCAACACGAAAAGTCGTCCTATTGCCGGATCATTCAGGATGAGCCGCAGGCCGCGCAACTGCTTTTCGCGGTTCGGCGTGAAATCGCTCTCCAGTGTGAATAGATCCACCAGCAAGTCTGCAAGCTGCGGCAAGTCGTCGTCTGTGGCGAAGTCGATCTGGATATCCATCACATCAATGCCACGCTCTTCACCTGCGCGCAAACATACATGCCCTTGACCAGACCAAGGTGGTCGCGCGAACGGCTTGTGATGCGTGACAGCAAAGATTGCGAATCACCAACCCGCATGCGGACGAGTACCTTGCCCGGCCCATCGTCGTGTATCTCGGCTATGCGTGCATTGAGGATGTTGTTGATGCTGGAACCTTGCGGTGCCTGCGTGGCGATGCTCACATCCCGCGCCAGCACGCGCGCTCGCACCCTCGAACCGAAGGGACGATCCACTTTACCCACCCACAGATTGCCACCCGCAAAATCCAATCGGGTCAGATGATATTTATCGTCTTGCTGCGCCACGTCCGCCTCGATCACCGTGCCCGCATCATCGAAATGGGCGGTCGGCAGATCGAGTCGTGCCAATGTGTCACGCAGGCTGCCGCTGGCGATGACGCGGCCTTTCTCCATCAGTACCAAGTGATCCGCCAGTCGCGCCACTTCATCCAGCGCATGGCTCACATACAGCACGGGGATGTTCAGTTCGCGGTGCAAGCCTTCCAGATACGGCAGGATCTCCTGCTTGCTCGTCGAGTCGAGCGCGGAGAGCGGCTCATCCATCAGCAAGATGCGCGGACTGGTGAGCAAGGCACGGCCGATGGCGACACGCTGGCGTTCACCGCCGGAGAGGCTGGCCACATCGCCACGCTCGACAAGGCGACTCAAGCCCAGCCATTCCACCACTTGCTCCATCTGCACTTTGCGTTCGGCAGGTTGGATGCGCTGGTATCCGTATTCCAGATTCGCGCGCACCGACAAATGCGGGAACAGACTCGCCTCTTGGAACACATAACCCAATGGACGTTGATGGACCGGAACAAAAATCTTGTCGTCTTGCCAGGTCTCGCCATTCATTTGCAGCGAACCTTGTGCACGCTCCAACCCAGCGATGCAACGTAGCAGCGTGGTCTTGCCTGAACCGGAAGGACCGAACAAGGCGGTGACACCCGTTGCTGGCGCGGTGAATTCCGCATCGAGCACGAAGCTTTCGAGTTGCATCTGGAAGCGCGTGTGGATGCCGCTCATTTCGTCACCCGAGCGGATCTACCGCCTACCAGATACAGGCCAAGCAAGACGAGGAATGAGAACAACACCATGCACCCCGCCAGCAGATGCGCTGCGCTGTATTCCATCGCTTCGACATGATTGTAGATAGCGACTGAGAGCACGCGTGTCTCACCGTCGATGTTGCCGCCCAGCATCAGCACCACGCCGAACTCACCGACCGTGTGGGCGAAAGCCAAGATGATGGCAGTGAGAAAACCGGGGCGCGCCAAGGGTAGTGCGACGCTGACGAAACGATCCCACAGACTCGCGCGTAACGTCGCGGCCACTTCGAGCGGACGTTTACCGATGGCCTCGAATGCGTTCTGGATGGGCTGCACGGCAAAGGGCATGGAGAACAGCACCGAGCCGACCACCAGACCGTAAAAGGTGAATGGCAATCTGCCGAGATTCAATGCCGTGGTCAGCTCGCCCACCACGCCATGCGGCCCCATGAGCAGCAACAGATAGAAACCCAACACTGTGGGCGGCAACACCAAGGGCAAAGCCACCAGCGCAGCGACGACTCCCTTGTACCACTTTCTGCTATGCGCCAACCACCATGCCAACGGTGTCGCGATGAGTAGTAAAAACAGGGTGGTGACGCTCGCTAATTTGAGCGTCAACCATACAGCTTGTAGGTCGGCAGGGTCGAGAGTCGCCATGAAGATTTAAGGTAGTTCGTATCCAAAACTGCGAATAATCGCGATGGCTTTTTCACTCTTCAGGAAAGTGAGGAAGGCTTTCGCCGCGTCCTTGTCTTTTGCCGCAGT
>JARCRR010000092.1 GCA_029850565.1 Gallionella sp.
GTATGAAGGCATGATCATCGGCATCCATGCGCGCACGTTGGTCAATTGCTTGCCTTTGATCGGGTTAACGATGAGGTCATTATCGCGCGCATGGATGCCGATGATCATGCCTTCATACAGCTTGTCGCCGGGAACCACGAACATGCGACCGCGGTCTTCCAGTTTCCACAAAGCATAGGCAACTGCATCGCCATCTTCCGCCGAGATCAGTACGCCATTGTGACGGCCCGGCAAGTCCGGTTTCACAGGACCGTAGTCATCGAACACATGACTGATCAATCCACTGCCGCGTGTCATTGTCATGAAGTCAGATTGGAAACCGATCAGGCCGCGCGCAGGAATGTGGTATTCCAAACGGGTGCGGCCATGACCGTCAGATTCCATGTTGGTCAGTTCGCCGCGACGACGACCGATCTCTTCCATGACCCCGCCTTGGTGTCCGTCTTCCAAATCAATGGACAGATTTTCATACGGCTCACATTTTTCACCGTTGATTTCTTTGTACACAACGCGTGGTTTGCCGACGGCCAATTCGAAGCCTTCACGACGCATGGTTTCCAACAAGATGGTCAGGTGCAATTCGCCGCGACCCGAGACACGGAATACATCAGCATCGGCCGTGTCTTCTACTCTCAAGGCGACGTTGGTCAGCAATTCCTTGGTCAAGCGATCACGAATCTGGCGACTGGAGACGAACTTGCCTTCGGTACCGGCCAATGGAGAACCGTTCACCATGAAGTCCATGGTCAAGGTTGGCTCATCTACGCCCAGAACTGGCAGACCGACGGGACTATCTTTATCGCAAATAGTGACGCCGATCCCAATCTCGTCCAGGCCCGAGATGATGATGATGTCACCAGCCTCGGCACTATCCACTGGCACGCGCTCCAAACCTTGGAAGCCCAACACTTGGTTGATACGACCAGAACTGACTTGGTCTGCATGGTTCATCACTACGACGTTCTGTCCTGGCTTGATACGACCATTCAAGACGCGACCGATGCCCAAGCGCCCCGTGAAAGTGGAGTAATCCAGCGCAGCCAGTTGCAATTGCAACGGCGCTTCTGGATCACCAGGAGGCGAGGAAACGAACTTCAAGACCGTTTCGAACAGCGGTTTCATATCAGAGGCGGTGCCACCTTTAGAGGGGGCATCCTTCAGATCCAAACATGCCCAACCGTTCAGGCCAGAAGCGTAGATCACAGGGAAATCGAGTTGCTCATCCGTAGCGTGCAGTTTGTCGAACAGATCAAAAGTCTGATCGAGAACCCAATCAGGACGCGCGCCCGGGCGGTCGACTTTATTGATAACGACGATAGGCTTCAAACCCAATGCCAATGCCTTCTTTGTTACGAAACGTGTCTGTGGCATCGGGCCTTCCACCGCATCCACCAACAGCAACACGCCGTCCACCATACCCAACACGCGCTCTACCTCACCGCCGAAGTCGGCGTGCCCCGGTGTGTCGACGATATTGATGTGTGTTCCGTTGTAGTCGATAGCGGTGTTCTTGGCCAGAATGGTGATGCCGCGTTCTTTTTCCAGATCGTTGCTATCCATCACGCGTGCATCAACCTTTTGGTTGTCGCGGAATGTGCCAGATTGACGGAGAAGTTGGTCGACTAGCGTGGTCTTGCCATGGTCAACGTGGGCGATGATGGCGATATTGCGAAGTGCGCGGGACATGATGTACTACCTGTGCTGGTTTCGAAGGGCGCGCATTCTAGCACAGCAAAACAGGCTCTTGAATTTTCACTGGCTTTTATTTTTTCTATCCGTATAATGCGCGCCTTGTCGCCTTTCGGGCGGCATTGAGTTCATCGTTTCCTGACCCTCTGCATCCTATTTGATGCGTCAAGCTTCACCGGTTAGCGACGATGTTTTGTTTGCGCCGGTAGAGGTACAACTCCCCTACTGAATCTACATTGTGTGGCCCCTGGCCACGCATGCGCTGTGTTTGGAAAAAATATAAAGGAATCACCGTGTCTGAAAATATCAATACAACTGCAACACCCGCATCCGCTGAAGCTGTAGTCACATTCGCTTCCTTGGGTCTGGCCCCTGCCATCCTATCGGCTGTGCAAGAAGCGGGTTACACCGTACCTTCTCCCATCCAACTGCAAGCCATCCCCGAAGCATTGGCCGGCCATGACTTGATGGCATCCGCTCAAACCGGTACTGGTAAGACAGCGGCATTCATCCTGCCAGCACTGCAAAAGTTGTCTGTCGCCTCCAAAGTTCACAGCAAAGGCCCGCGTATCTTGGTACTGACACCGACACGCGAACTGGCTCAACAAGTCTCTGATGCCGCCACCAAGTACGGCAAGAACATGCGCGTCAAGGTGGTGAGCATCCTGGGCGGCATGCCTTACCCGCTGCAAAACAAACTGCTTTCCAGCCCAGTCGACATCTTGGTCGCCACACCGGGGCGTTTGATCGACCACATCGACCGCGGTCGTATCGACTTTTCCCGCCTGGAGATGCTGGTGCTGGACGAGGCCGACCGTATGTTGGATATGGGTTTCATCGACGACGTAGAGCGCATCGCGGATGCGACACCTGCTACTCGCCAGACTTTGCTGTTCTCGGCCACGCTGGACGGCGTCGTCGGCAATCTGGCGCAACGCATGTTGAAGAGCCCGAAACGCATCAGCGTCACCGCCTCCAAAGCGCGTCACGAGAACATCGAACAACGTCTGATGTTCGTGGACGATATGGCACACAAGAACCGCCTGCTCGACCATCTGTTGCGTGATGTCGATCTGAACCAAGCGCTGGTGTTCACCGCAACCAAGCGCGATGCTGACATGCTGGCCGACGAACTCTCCGCTCAAGGCCACGCTGCTGCCGCCCTGCATGGCGACATGAACCAACGTGAACGTAACCGCACGTTGCTCAATCTGCGTAAAGGTAATGTACGCGTGTTGGTTGCCACCGATGTGGCTGCGCGCGGTATCGACGTGGCGGGTATCTCGCACGTCATTAACTTCGACTTGCCCAAATTCGCCGAAGACTACGTGCACCGTATCGGTCGTACCGGACGCGGTGGCGCATCGGGTATCGCCGTATCGTTCGCCTCCAACCGCGATGCGATGCATCTGAAGAAGATCGAGCGCTATACAGGACAACCGATCCAGCCGCATACCATCGTGGGCTTGGAGCCCAAGTTCAAACCGCGTCCCGCACCTTCAGGCCCACGTAGTGGCGCAAGTCGCGGCAATGGTGGCGGCTTCAGCAACCGTAATGGCGGCGGCTTTAACTCCCGCAACAATGCGGGTGGCGGGTTTGCCGCTCGCAACCATGAAGGTGGTTTCCGTCACAGTGCTCCGGACAGCCGTCACGAGCATCCACAAGGCCAACGCCGTGATGGTCACAAGCACAATCGCTTTGGACAGGATGCACGCCCTCAAGGTACTTCCAACACGAGTGGAAATTTCAATGCCGGCCGCGAAGTGAATGGCAATCGCACGCCCTCTTCCGCGCCTCGCGCCGCGTCACGCCCTCAAGGCACCGGCGGGTTCTCTTTGGGCCGTGGTAACTACAGCGGCAACAAGCGTTAATCCACTGCCTTAGTCAGGTCAAAAGGCACGCCCCGCGCGTGCCTTTTTTCATGGTTGTGCGGAGTCGTGCTATCTACTATCCTCGCACCCGTTCCCAATTTTAAGATCGATCATGTCAATCAGCATCAAGACCCCACAGGAAATAGAAAAGATGCGCGTCGCCGGACGACTCGCCGGTGAAGTGCTGGATTACATCGGCCCGTTCGTCCAAGCAGGTGTGACCACCGACGAGTTGGACAAACTCTGCCATGACTATATGGTGGATGTGCAACAGTGCATTCCCGCCCCACTCAATTACGCACCGGGTGGGCACAAGCCTTATCCCAAGTCGATCTGCACTTCGATCAACCATCAGGTCTGCCACGGCATCCCCAGCGATAAGAAATTGAAGAACGGCGACATCATCAATCTGGACATCACCACCATCAAGGACGGCTACCATGGCGACTCCAGCCGTATGTACTACGTGGGCGAGCCCTCGATACAGGCACAACGTCTTTGCGAGAAGACCTATGAAGCCATGTGGCGTGGTATTCGCGTAGTGCGCGCAGGCGCGCATCTGGGCGATATCGGACATGCCATTCAAAGCTTCGCCGAGGGATTAGGCTATAGCGTGGTACGCGAGTTCTGCGGCCATGGCATCGGTAGTAAATTTCATGAAGAACCCCAGGTACTGCACTACGGAAAATCCGGCACTGGCGTGAAACTGGAAGCCGGCATGATCTTCACCATCGAACCGATGATCAATGCAGGCAAAAAAGATATCAAGCAACTTGGTGATGGCTGGACCATCGTCACCAAGGATCACAGCTTGTCCGCACAATGGGAACACACCATCCTGGTGACCGAGACCGGATTTGAAGTGTTGACCCTTTCTGCCGGTTCACCTCCTATCCCGAACTGATGACCGTCGCACTGATCCGGGAAAGTCTGCGTACAGCACGCCAAGTGCTGCGCCAGAGCTACACGGATCAGCCCAATCCAGCGCGTTATCTTCGCACTCATAGCAAGACCGTCGACGCTCACGTTAGCGAGGTATGGCGCAGACTTGAGCTGCCTTCTGAATTATCCCTGGTTGCCGTCGGAGGATATGGCCGCGCCGAACTCTATCCAAAGTCAGACATCGACCTATTGGTATTGCTGCCTAAAGATGCAGATGCCGATCTAGAACAACGCTTGCAAACACTAATCGGCAATCTATGGGATATCGGACTGGAGGTCGGTCATAGCGTGCGTACGGTAGTGCAATGCATTCAAGAGTCTTCGGATGTGACCGTACAAACGAATCTACTCGAAGGTCGCCTCCTGATTGGTTCTTTGAAATTATTCCAAGAATTGCAAGAAGCGTTGAGAGCGAATCTGGATCAACGCGCTTTCTACAACGCCAAGCAGCAAGAGCAAATACAACGCCACACACGCTTCATCGATACCGACTTCAATCTCGAGCCCAACTTGAAGGAAAGCCCCGGCGGACTGCGTGACTTGCAGACAGTGCTATGGATATCCCGCGCATCCGGCTTCGGACATACTTGGCCTGCCTTGGCCAAGGCAGGCCTCATCACCCAGAGCGAGGCAAAGCAGGCCGCACATCATGAACATTTCCTGCAAGACCTGCGCATACGTCTTCACTACCTATCAGGCCGTCATGATGATCGAGTGGTGTTCGAATACCAGACCCCATTGGCTGAACAGCTTGGTATCACGGCCAGCCCACAATTGCGCGCCAGCGAACGGATGATGCGGCGCTATTACCAGACCAAACGCGCCGTACAACAATTGAATGCCGTGTTATTGCAGACCATGCGCGCGCGACTGTTTCCGAGTGCCGAGACCCACCATCTAAATGAACGGTTCGTTGCGCGCGACGACAAACTCGAGGCAAGAGATGAGACGCTGTTCGAAACGAATCCCTCAGCGATACTCGAAAGCTTCCTGCTCATACAACAACATCCTCGTCTGACCGGATTCTCAGCACAGACCCTCCGTGCCCTGTGGCGTGCACGACCTAGGATAGACGCAGATTTCCGAGCCAATCCGATCAATCGCGGGCTTTTCATGGACATCTTTCGGCAACCCGAAGGGCTGACCCACGTACTGCGTCGCATGAACCAACAAGATATCCTTGGTCGCTATATTCCCGCTTTCGGCCGCGTCGTTGGTCAGATGCAACATGATCTCTTCCATGTATATACGGTGGATGAACACATCCT
>JARCRR010000093.1 GCA_029850565.1 Gallionella sp.
AATTTGTCGGCAGCAGTTGCGTCGCCTTTGTATTTTTCCGCGATGGCTTTGATGCCAGGGCCGACAGTCTTTTTCTCAGCTTGGTGGCAGGTGCCGCAATTGTGCTTCTTCATCAAAGCAGCCCCATCATCGGCCACTGCAGCGTTAGAGAGCAAAAGACCGGCAGTCAGCATCAATACGTGTTGCACTTTCATGGTGATACTCCTTCTGAGGTTAACAAGATTTTTTGTGCATTCTACGCCCTAAAACGAGCCATGTTCAGTCCGGTTGACGAGTAACCTAGTATTTGGGTCGGGCGTGTCTGCGGTGTTACCATGCGCGCGAATTTTTTTGCAAGGAAAGATCATGGCAGGACATAGCAAATGGGCGAACATTCAGCATCGCAAAGGTGCGCAAGATGCCAAGCGAGGCAAGATCTTCACACGCTTGATCAAAGAGATCACGGTGGCGGCGAAGCTGGGCGGCAGTGATCCTGACATCAATCCGCGTTTGCGGTTGGCGATGGAAAGGGCCTACGATCAGAACATGCCCAAGGACAACGTCGAACGTGCCATCAAGCGCGGTGCGGGCGAGTTGGAAGGCGCGGACTACATGGAGCTACGCTACGAAGGTTATGGTATCAACGGCGCGGCAGTGATGGTCGATTGCATGACCGACAACAAGACGCGCACTGTCGCCGATGTGCGCCACGCCTTCACCAAATACGGCGGCAATCTCGGCACCGACGGTTCGGTCGCCTTCCTGTTCAAACATTGCGGTCACATGATCTTCGCACCCGGCACGGACGAGAACGCGCTGTTGGAAGTGGCGCTGGACGCGGGTGCGGAAGACATCATCAATAACGACGATGGCAGTATCGAAGTCATCACCGCTCCCTACGAATTCGTGAATGTGAAACAGCGACTTGAAGCGGCCGGTTTCAAACCCGAGATGGGCGAAGTCACCATGAAGCCGGAGAATGAGGTTTCATTCAACGGCGATGATGCGGTGAAGATGCAAAAGCTGTTGGACGCGTTGGAAGATTGCGATGATGTGCAGGAGGTTTATACCACTGCGGTGATCGAGGAATGAGGCAGGAGAAGGGTAAAACCTTTGCATACGGATGAGTCACCCTTCTCCCTTCTCTCTTCCCCTTTCCCGCACAAGAATCCTTGGTATCGACCCCGGTCTGCGTATCACCGGCTTTGGCGTGATCGACAAAGAAGGGCAGCAACTGCATTACGTCGCCAGCGGTTGCATCAAGACACCCGATGGGGAATTGCCGGAAAGACTGAAAGTCATCTTGAGCGGTTTGGGCGAGGTCATCGCACAACATCAGCCGCAACAAGTGGCGGTTGAAAAAGTGTTCGTGAACGTGAATCCGCAATCTACGCTGTTGCTGGGGCAGGCGCGTGGTGCGGCCATTTGCGCGGCGGTGCAGGCCGATCTGCCGGTGGCGGAATACACCGCCTTGCAAGTGAAGCAGGCAGTGGTGGGCAACGGACATGCGGACAAGGAGCAGGTGCAGGCGATGGTGCAACGCTTATTGAAGTTGTCCGGCACGCCCAGCTCGGATGCGGCGGATGCGCTGGCCTGCGCTATCTGTCATGCACACGGCGGCATGGGACTGGGAGCGCTGGCGACCAAAGGTTTTCGGGTACGCGGAGGAAGGTTGATATGACGCAGCCGATGGAACCGACGATAGCGACTTTCCCCAATCCGTTGGCGCGATATTTCGCAGCGACACGCCCAGCCTTCATCACGGCCAGTCTGATGGCGTCACTGATTGGTTTGGCGATCGCATGGTATGACGGCATCCCATTCGAGCCCATCCTTGCGTTAGTCACTGTTCTGTTCGCCTTGTGTGCACATGCGGGGATCAATGTGCTCAATGATTATTACGATGCGCTGAACGGCACGGATGCGCAGAACACAGAGCGTATCTTCCCCTTCACGGGGGGCAGTCGCTTTATCCAGAATGGTGTGTTGACCCTGGCGCAAACGCGCAATCTGGGCCTTGCATTGATGGCGAGTGTGGCGGTAGTCGGGCTGTGGTTGATGTCCTGCTCGGCCCCCCAATTGTTATACATTGGCATTGCAGGCCTGTTCATCGGTTGGGCATATTCCGCGCCGCCGTTCAGGCTCAACAGCCGCGGATGGGGCGAGTTGTGTGTGGCGGCAGGCATTCTGTCTATCACAGTAGGTACGGACTTCGTGCAACGCAAAGGCTTCGATGTTTCCCCCTTCATTGCGGGTTTATCTTATGCGCTGTTGGCGACGAATCTGCTCTATATCAACCAGTTTCCCGATCGTAGCGCCGACACTGCCGCAGGTAAGTTGCATTGGGTGGCACGCTTGGACGTGCAGCGCGCGCGCTGGGGATATGTGCTGATCTTGGCAATGGCTTACACTTGGCTGTTGCTGTGTGTGGTGTTGGGTTGGTTGCCGCTGTTGGCTTTGCTGGCATTGTTCTCCTATCCATTGAGCGTGAAAGCGGCACGCTTGTTGTTGCTTCACGCCGTACAGCCGCAGCGATTGGGCGAAGCGATCAAATCGACCATCGCCGCGATGATGGTGCATGGAGCGTTGTTGTCGCTGGCATTAATACTGAGTAAAGGAAACACATGATCGGAAGATTGAGCGGCACATTGCTGGAAAAGAACCCGCCGCAGATCGTGCTGGACGTGCAGGGGGTGGGTTACGAAGTAGATGTGCCGATGAGCACCTTCTACAACTTGCCCGCGTTGAACGAGAAGGTGGTGCTGCACACGCAACTCATCGTGCGTGAAGATGCGCATCTGCTGTTCGGTTTCTTGACGCACGAGGAGCGCATCGCCTTCCGCCAGTTGCTCAAGATCAGCGGTGTCGGCCCCAAGCTCGCGCTCTCTGTTCTGTCCGGTCTAAGCTTGGGTGATCTGGCCGTGGCAGTGGCGAACAAGGACGCGGCTCGTCTGACCAAGATACCCGGTGTGGGCAAGAAGACCGCAGAACGCCTGCTGTTGGAGTTGCAAGGCAAGTTCGTGGTGAGCGGAGTAACTGCGGCGCAAGGTGCAGCAGTCACATCGTCCGCCAATGACATTGTCAATGCCTTGCTGGCATTGGGCTACAACGAGAAGGAGGCCGACTGGGCGGCCAAGCAGTTGCCCAAGGACGCAGACGTCTCCGGCGGCATCCGCCAAGCGCTTAAGTTATTATCCAAAGCATGATCCATAACGACGACCTTAGCGCCGCACCGCGCATCATCTCCACCGCATCCGCCTCACCACAGGAGGAGGCGCTGGAGCGCGCGCTGCGTCCCAAGCAGCTCGACGAATACGTGGGGCAGGAGAAGATTCGCGGGCAGCTGGAGATATTCATCGAAGCCGCGAAGATGCGCCAAGAACCGCTCGATCACGTACTGCTATTCGGCCCTCCGGGATTGGGCAAGACTACGCTGGCGCAGATCATCGCGCGCGAGATGGGCGTCAATATCCGCCACACTTCCGGCCCAGTGCTGGAGCGCGCGGGCGACCTCGCCGCGTTGCTCACCAATCTGGAGCCGAACGATGTGCTGTTCATCGACGAGATACATCGCCTGTCGCCGGTGGTGGAGGAGATACTCTATCCCGCGCTGGAGGATTACCAGATCGACATCATGATCGGCGAAGGACCGGGCGCGCGTTCGGTGAAGATCGATCTGCCGCCGTTCACGCTGGTCGGCGCGACCACGCGCGCGGGCATGCTCACCAATCCGTTGCGCGACCGTTTCGGCATCGTGGCACGGCTGGAGTTCTATACGCCGGAGGAATTGCAGCGCATCGTCACGCGTTCGTCCGGCTTACTGGAGCTGCCCATCTCGCAAGATGGCGCGCTGGAGATCGCCAAGCGTTCGCGCGGCACGCCGCGTATCGCCAACCGTTTGCTGCGCCGCGTGCGCGACTACGCCGACGTGCGTGCCGACGGCAATGCAACGCGCGAAGTTGCCGATGCTGCGCTGACCATGCTCGACGTGGATGTACGCGGGCTGGATGTGATGGACCGAAAATTGTTGCAGACCGTCATCGAGAAATTCATGGGCGGGCCGGTCGGGGTGGACAATCTTGCGGCCGCGATAGGCGAAGAGCGCGACACGATTGAAGACGTGCTGGAGCCGTACCTGATCCAGCAGGGTTATCTGCAACGCACCCCACGCGGGCGAATGGCCACGGCGAATGCGTATCAGCACTTTGGCTTGGTGCAGCCGCGTAGCGCGCACAACAGGGAGTTGTGGGGGGATAAGGATGTTGAGTAGAAATATAGGAACGGCGGCTGCACAGCGCTTTCTCCCGCAAACGGCTGGCTACGCCAGTAACGTGTCGAAAGCGCAGCCACGAAATGGCAACAACAAGGAATTGTGGGATGAGTAAACACAAGGTATTTGAGTGGCCGGTGCGTGTGTATTTCCAGGACACCGATGCGGGCGGGGTGGTCTACCACGCCAGTTATGTGAACTTCATGGAGCGTGCGCGGACCGAGTGGTTGCGCACCTTCGGTTACAGCAATGCGGGTTTGATGAAGGAGTTGGGCGTGGTGTTCGTGGTGCGCTCAATGAAGCTGGATTATCTGAAGCCCGCCCTGCTCGATGATCTGGTCACGGTGACGGCGCAGGTCAAAGAGATCGGGCGCAGTCGTATCACTTTGGATCAGAAAGTGATGCGTGAGGATGAGCTGCTGACCGAGGGCGAGGTGCATCTGGTCTGTGTGAATGTCGAGACTTTCAAGCCGGTGAGCGTGCCGGATGTGTTGCGGAAACAGTGGGATTAAGTACATGGATATTCTACAAGACTTGTCGTTCTTTCATCTGATCGCCAATGCAAGCCTGCTGGTGCAGATGGTGATGGGATTGTTGTTGTTGGTATCGCTGATGTCGTGGTGGTACATCTTTCTGAAGATGTTCGCTGTGCGCGCCGCAGTGCGGCAGACGCGTGATTTCGAGGAGGCATTCTGGAATAACCCCGATCTGGCCAATTTGTATCAGCAGGCCGGTAGCAGATTGCGTCACGATCAAGGTGCACTGGAGCAGATATTCGCGGCAGGTTTCACGGAATATGTGAAGTTGAAGAAGACACACGGGGTGGATAGCGCAGCGGTGATGGACGGCACACGCCGGGCCATGCGCGCGCGTTTCCAGCGTGAGATGGATCACCTTGAGTCGCATCTGTCTTTCTTGGCGACAGTCGGATCGGTCAGTCCCTATGTCGGATTGCTGGGTACGGTGTGGGGCATCATGAATGCGTTCCGTGGCTTATCCAGCGTGGGTCAGGCAACCTTGGCGCAAGTCGCGCCGGGTATCGCCGAAGCCTTGGTGGCGACGGCGATGGGTCTGTTCGCGGCCATTCCGGCGGTGGTGGCATACAACCGCTATGCGCACGATATCGACCGGCTGGCTACGCGCTTCGAGAGCTTCACCGAAGAGTTCTCCAATGTGTTGCAGCGCCAACCTTAACGGCACTCACAGATGAGATCGTATCGCCGCACGCGCAATCGCCTGATGAACGAGATCAACGTCGTGCCATATATCGACGTGATGCTGGTATTGCTGGTCATCTTCATGGTCACCGCGCCTATGATGAATCCGGGGCAGATTGATTTGCCTAGCGTGGGTAAGTCGCTTACGCCGCCCGTTTCGCCGCTCGAAGTCATCATCAAGAAGGACACCACCTTGGCGTTGCGCGATCACAGCAAAGGTGAGATGGAGTCGCCGGTCTCTCGCGATGAATTGGCATCAGTGATTAAGCGCAAGATCACGAAGAATCCTGAACAATCGGTGGTGATCTCCGCCGATAAAAAAGTGCGCTATGAGGAAGTGATCGATGTGATGGATATGTTGCAGCAGCAGCACATCAAAAAGATCGGCTTGCTCACCAAGGCGAGATGAGTCACGCACTGACATACGGCGAACCTTATAGATTGTCTGCGGGTCTGCTGGCATTGGCAGTACACGCTGCCTTTTTCACGCTGTTGGTTTTAGGAGTGCGCTGGCAATCACAGCCGACTGAAGATTTTTCTGTGCAGTTGTGGGGTGATTTGCCCGTTGTCGAGGCGATGCCAACATCCCAAACGAATCTCCCGGTCGAATCCGAGCAGGCACCTGTGGCCAAGGTCGAGCCGCCGCAACAGTCAAAATCAGATATCGAGTTGCGCGAAAAGAAAGTGCAGAAGATGGAACCCACACCTCAGGAATTAAAAGCACAGCGCGATGCTGAGGAACAGCGTGTATTGGAAGAGTATGCGGAGAAGCGCAGGCAATCCGAACAAGCGCGAGTACGGGCGGAAATCAGTGCGGCGATGGCAGCCGAGGTCGGTCGCTATCAAGACATGATTCGCAGCAAGATCAGGCGCAACATCGTGATGCCGCCCGATGTGACTGAGAGCGCAGTCGCCGAATTCAGAGTCACTCTCTTGCCCGGGGGGATGGTCATGGAAACTTTACTGCTGAAGAGCAGCGGCAATGCTGCCTATGACAACGCTGCCGAGCGCGCTATCTATAAAGCGCAACCGTTGCCGTTACCGACCGATCCGGGGATGCAAAAAATGTTTAGAGAGTTGCGCCTCACTATCAGGCCTTAAGAAGTGAATGAGTAAATATCTTTCCCTATTTTTCTATTTGTTGTGTGCCACCTATCCGGCACGGGCAGAACTCAACATCGAGATCACCGGCGCCGGAGAGAATCAAACTCCCGTCTCGGTGGTGCGTTTCGCCGGTGAAGATCAGGGTATGTTTAATATCAGCGGCATCGTGGCGAACGATCTGGTACGTACCGGGCTTTTCAAACTGGTTGATCCCGCAGGTAGGGCGCCGCATGAGATCAGCGAAGTGAGGTATGCGGAATGGCCGGGCGTAGAGGCATTGCTGATGGGTACTGTCAAAGCACAGGACGGCGGTTATGTCATCGTTAAATTCCGCTTGCTGGATATGGTGCGTCGCAAGGAGCTCATGTCGCAAGCGTTGATGGCGAAGGAGGATCAGTTGCGAGCCATTGCGCATCGCATCGCTGATATGGCGTACGAAAGGTTGACGGGCAGCTCGGGCGTGTTCGGTACCCGGATCGCCTATGTGAACCGCGACGGCAGACACTATCGTTTGGTGGTGGCGGACAGTGATGGTTATGGTGAGCAGACCTTGTTGTCGTCGAACGAACCCATCATGTCGCCCGCATGGTCGCCGGATGGCAAACAGATCGCGTATGTCAGCTTCGAGCAACGGCGTGCGATGGTCTACACGCAATCGTTGGCAACTCGGCAACGTATGTTGCTGGCCGATTTTCCGGGCAGTAACAGTGCGCCCGCATGGTCACCGGATGGCAAAAAACTCGCGCTGGTATTGACGCGCGACGGAGATTCACAGCTCTATCACGTGAACAGCGATGGAGGCGATTTGCATCGCATCACATTCAGCGCTGGGATCGACACCGAGCCGACATTTTCGCCGGACGGGAAATATCTGCTTTTCACTTCCGATCGTGGCGGCAGCGCACAGATATATCGAGTACCGGTGGAAGGCGGCAATGCCGAGCGCATGACCTACGAAGGAAGCAGCAACTTTTCACCGCGATACAGCCCCGACGGCAAGAGCTTTGTCTTTTCCCACTTTAACGGAGGAAGGTTCTACATCGCGATGCAAGACTTCGAGAGCAGGCAGGTGCAGATACTCACCTCGGGCGGATGGGAGAAGAAACCGAGCTTTGCGCCCAACGGCAAACTGGTGCTGTTTGCGGCAGAGTCACAAGGCCGTGGTATATTGGCGACCGTTTCCAGCGATGGCAAAGTGAAGCAAAAAATGGTCGCGCAGTATGGTGATATCCGCGAACCGACCTGGGGACCGTTCCAGAAACAATGAAAATCAAGAGGGTATGAAGATGAAGAAATTGATATTGAGCGCGGCAGTATTGAGTCTGTTGGCTGCTTGTGGCAGCGCTCCGCAAAAAGAAGCCACCGTAGAGCCAAAACAATCACCTGTCGCACCGGCTCCGACCGCGGCTGTGGTCGCCCCGGCCGGCTCAAAAGCCTCCACCGCTGATGAAACCTCCGCTCGTGCTCAGGCAGATGCCGATACCAAGGCGGTCGCTGCGGCCGTTGCGGCAGCGGCCTCCGCTCGTGCCCAGGCAGATGCCAATACTTCAGCAGCGGCGAAAGCAAGCGCTGCCGCAGAAGCCGCAGCGACCGCTCGTGCAGCAGCAGAGGCGCAAGCCCAAGCTGACGCGGCAGCGAAACAGGCTTTGAAAGATCGCAGTGTGTATTTCCCGTTCGATGTCGATGCGGTCCAACAATCTGATTTGGACACCATCATAGTTCACGCTCAGAATCTTGCCGCAAATCCCAAGCTAGAGGTCCGCGTTGAAGGCAATGCAGACGAACGCGGCAGCAGCGAATACAACTTGGCATTGGGGCAACGTCGTGCCAACAACACCAAAAAATCCCTGGTGTTGGGTGGCGCACGCTCGTCTCAAATCGAAGCGGTCAGCTACGGCGAAGAAAAGCCCAAGGCATCAGGACATGATGAGACGGCATGGGCGCAGAATCGCCGGGCCGACATCGAATACAGTTCCGGCAAGTGAACGTGTCCAAGTTGTATCTGCTGTTTTTCGCTATCTTCCTGGTGAGCAGCCCCGCGTCGGCGGGGCTCTTCACTGATGAA
The DNA here is from genome assembly GCA_029850565.1 of Gallionella sp. Taxonomy (GTDB): domain Bacteria; phylum Pseudomonadota; class Gammaproteobacteria; order Burkholderiales; family Gallionellaceae; genus Sideroxyarcus. Next base: position 8,636 of record JARCRR010000093.1, read on the forward strand.
GACGCACGCAAGCAGGTTCAACAGCTTGAAGCGCGTATCCTCAAGTTGGAGGAGGCGTTAGTCAGTTCCGAAGAAGATAATAGGATACGTGTCAGATCTCTGCTGGATCTGCAGATGCAACTGGAGGCACAGGCTGCCGAGTTGCGTAAGTTGCGCGGACAGAACGAAGAACTGGTGCATATCCTGCAAGACACGGAGAAGCGACAAAAAGATTTTTATGTAGATCTGGATGCGCGCCTGCGTCGATTCGAATCGACCGGAAGTGTC
>JARCRR010000094.1 GCA_029850565.1 Gallionella sp.
GGGCACGAACGGCATGTGGACATGGGCAACTGCAACCAAGGGTGCCAATGGTGTCTGGACGTTCGATGCGACCAAGTTCGCCGACGGTACCTTGAGTGCCTATGCGCAAGTCGTGGATGCGGCGGGCAACTATGCTTATAACAACTTCAGTCTGACCAAGAGCGCGGGAGCAGGCGGTGCAACGGTCACCACGCTGGATGGCAACACAACGGTCAATGCAGCCGAAGCGGGCTTGGCAACCGTGCTGAACGTCACCCCGAACAATGCCGGGGATACCATCCAAAGCGTAGCGGTGCATGGCTCCAACCAACAAACCGGTGCGCCGATGAGCGTGAACGCTATGGCAGGTGCTGCTCCCGGAACATGGACATTCGATGCGACCGGATTTAACGGCAACGGCCAACTGACGGTGGATGTCACCGTTGCCAGCGGTGTAAACACGGCGGTCTCTTCCCGCACGCTGACTATGAATGCATGGAGCTTCTGGACCGACAACACATATTTCGATCTGATGCTGGGTTCGGGGCAGGTTGGAACTGGAACAGCGACCGTTCATGCTGCGCAACTGCCGGTCGGTCAGGTACTCAGTCAAGTCACGGTCAGCGGGCTGGATGCGGTCGGTAATCCGGTTGTCGTAGTAGCACAACCTGGAGCGGCAGGGACTTGGTCATTCGACACCACAGGATTTGCCGACAACATCGGCTTGTCCCTGAATGGCACCGTGGTCGATGCGGCAACGGGAAATCGGATCAATGGCGCGGGCGGAAGCTTGTTCTTAAGTTCGGCATCGACTGCAAACAATCCATTCCCGGCGACTATCGTTACTTCGTGGAATGGCTCCTCCTTCATCAATCAGGGGGAGCTATACAACACGGCCTTCCAAGTAGTGTATGGCGGCGGCACAATGGTTTCTTCGGTGACCGTTTCCGATGGGGCTAATCAGCAAGTGTTACCAGTGATAAACGGCATGGCCATCGGATTTAATGCCTTGCTGTTCAATCAGGGTGTACTGACCGTAACTACTGATACAGGGGTTATGGTGCATCTTTACAAAGACACGGTCGCGCCGACGGGAGTTTTCAACGTCACTTCAGGCGGAGATTACGTGGTCGGACTTACAGATATTGTGGGTACCATTGCAACCATTTCCGTGGCCCCAGCACTGGCTGCAGGTGAGCACATACAGTCGCTCTGGGTGATGGGTGCGGATGCTAATGGTACGATTGTCGGTTCTCAGGCAGTCCAAGATATGTCTGGTAATTGGACGTTCGATACCGCGCAATTCGTTCAGGGCAGTCGCTTGGTGGTAAGCGTCAACGTTGTAGACGCAGCGGGCAACTGGGGGAACAATATGGGGCCAGAGAATCAGTTAATCCTGAATAAGACAGGTGGTTTTGTGGTGCCGCAGATCAACGTGGGCGGCGATGTTGGCATCAATCAATATGAATTAACAACCTTCAATCCTGCGAATCCAGCTAATCCTATACTGGGTACGACTATCGACTTATCTCAGATCGCGGGCGGAGTGAGCAACGTGTCGATTTCCGGCTTGAGTGCGGCGGGTGGCAATATCACCATCGACTCAGCCACAGGGGGTGTTCAACTCGGTGCAGGTACAGCAATGTTCGACGCTACTCAGTTCTCATCGAACCAATATCTGTCGGTTTCTGTGAATGGAGGAGCAACTTTAGGAAACCTCGGCCTAGATACACAGGCACCGGAAAACTGGGCCGCACCGACACAAGTGGCAGCAGGGGGGGTAACTCAATTTGATGCCAACCTCATGTTCTGGGATCCCATTGCTGTGGGGAATGCACCATTGGCCACTTTGATTGTTGACCAGTCTACCAACTTGACGGCATCCATGTCAGGTTCAATGGTGACGGTAGCTCCGACCGCAGGCGCAACCGGTTATGGCTGGCTCACTCTTGCGGGCATGGATCAGGCCGGCAACTTCAACACCGTGGATGTACAGGTTGCCATCTTCAATCCGTTGAACCTGTTCGATACAAGCATCACGCCGAATCAAATCACGGATGTTACAGGATCGACTGATGCTCGATTCAGGGATGGAACAAGCACATCCAATGATGTGTTCTTGGTTGGCGCGAATTCGAACGTCTTGATCAATGCGGGCGGAGGGAACGACGTAGTCGTTCTGAGTGATGCTGTTTTGAATAACTTCTCAGCGATTCGTGGTGGAGCTATGGATGTGACGGCCACGGTGGCTGGAACCGACACAGTTCAACTGACATCGACCTTCAGCACCCTTAACCTAGGACAGTTCAACAACTTTGGTCAGCAAGTACTATTCAACTTTGAGAAAATTGATATGGCGACCGATGCGGGGGCGAATACAGTCACGCTTGGGGCACGCGATTTGTTCTTGATGTACAGCGAGACGGTTGATGTCTTAACTGGCTCGATGGCGTTGGCTATCAATGGTGGCACAAACGATATTGTCAACTGTGGCCTGAATACAGCTGCCGGTTTCACACAAGTTGCAGGATCGTATGATGCGGCAGGTAACGCTGGTGTCGGATATGGCAAGTACACTGGCACTTATACGGATTTCGGTAACAACAACTATCTGGTCGAGCTGTTGATCCAGAACGGGGTTCAAGTCGTATAAGGCCTGTACAACCTCGGAAGAGGGGCGTGTGATGTAGATCCGATGCCCATTGCTTTGAGATGTTCAGAGCAATGGGCTTCGGCTTGTTTAGAAGCAACGGATTCGGTATAACCCTTTCATGCAACCCAACTTGGCAGTAGAGATTCCCGCAGCGAACGAAGTAGGGGGTTCGGATTTCGAACCGCCGCGCGATGATTTGCTGCAATGTCTGGCTTATATCGCCAAGTTTTATGGCGATGAGCGCACGCTGGCCTCGTGGCGGCAAGGCTTGCCCGCCGGGCAGGTCGGCGCGACTGCGCCCGTCGTGCTGGATGCCGCCGATGAGGCGGGATTCCATTCCACGCTGGTGCAGCGTGAGCTTAAAGATGTTCCCGCTTATCTGTTTCCCATAATTGTGCTGCTGAAGGACGAGCGTGCCTGCGTATGGCGCAGCCGCGATGGCAGTTCGGTGGAAGTGGTGATGGCGGAAGGCACGGAGACGATGTTGCCGGTGCAGATGCCGTTCGCCGAATTGAACGAACTGGCCAGCGGTTATTGCATCTTCATCAAACCACCCATTCGCCGCGATGAGCGTGCGGGCATCCATCTGGCGACGCATCCGGTGAGTTGGTTCTGGGGCACGTTGTGGCGCTATCGCAGTTATTACTACAACGTGGTGGTGGCGGCGATCTTGGTGAACGTGCTGACCTTGGCAGGCACGTTCTTCACCATGAATGTGTATGACCGTGTGGTGCCGAATCAGGCTTATGTGACCTTGTGGGCATTGGCGCTGGGTACTGGGCTGGCGATGACCTTCGAGTTCTTCGGGCGGCAGTTGCGCAGTTATCTGGTGGATGTGGCGGGCAAGAAAGCCGATCTGGTGTTGGGCGCGATGCTGTTCCGCCAGATGCTGGATGTGCGGCTGGAAGCCAAGCCTGCTTCGTCCGGCGCATTCGCCAATCAATTGCGCGAGTTCGAATCACTACGCGACTTTGCCACTTCGGCTACCGTCGCGGCGCTGACCGACCTTCCCTTCGTGATTCTGTTCGTCGCGGTGATCGCCATGATCGGCGGTGAGCTGGCCTTGGTGCCGATTATCACGATTCCCATCGTGGTGCTGATCGGCTGGCTCATCCAGGCACCGCTCGAGCGTTACATGAAGGAGAACATGCGCGAGTCGTCCTTGAAGCATGGGCTGTTGATCGAATCCATCGAGGGCATGGAAACGCTCAAGGCGACCAATGGGCAGGGGCTGATGCAGAAGCGCTGGGAAGATTTCAGCGCGCTGGCTTCAATGAGTTCGATGAAATCGCGCATCCTCACCAGTTGGTCGACCAATTTCGTGAGCTATGTGCAACAGATTGTCACGGTGATCCTAGTGGTGTGGGGCGCGTATCTGATTGGCGAAGGCAAGCTCTCGATGGGTGCGCTCATCGGTGTGGTGATCCTGGCGGGACGTGCGGTCTCGCCGTTGGCACAGGTGGTGGGTTTGGCGGTGCGCTACCAACACGCCAAGACCTCGCTGGAGATGTTGAACGGCTTGATGAAACAACCGACCGACCGCGACCCCAAGCAGACCTATCTGCCGCGCGCCCGCTTCGAAGGTGCGTTGCGCTTGGAGAATATGAGTTTCACCTATCCGCAACAAAAACTCCCTGCATTGGAGAGGCTGAATCTGAACATCGCACCCGGAGACCGGGTGGCGGTGCTGGGCAGGATAGGCAGCGGCAAATCGACGCTGATGCGTGTGTTGAGCAATCTGTATCTGCCGACCGAAGGCAGCGTGTACGCCGACAACATCGACCTGCGCCAGATCGATCCTGCCGATGTGCATCACAACATCGGTCTGGTGTCGCAAGACTGCAAATTGTTCTATGGCACGTTGCGCGAGAACATCATGATGGCTGCACCGTATTCCAGTCCGGAGCAATTCCTGTATGTGGCAAAGATCACCGGTATCGAGATGCTGGCCGCCCGACATCCCTTGGGTTACGAGATGCAGATCGGCGAGAGCGGGGCGGG
>JARCRR010000095.1 GCA_029850565.1 Gallionella sp.
TGCGTGCGGTCTATCTGCAAGGAGTCAATAACGACTTCCTGCAACAGAAGGGCGATGCGCGTTACGGCCGCGTGATCGAAGTGCCGGCGCATCGCGGCATGATCACCGACCGCAACGGCGAACCGCTGGCGATCAGCACACCGGCCGAGACGGTGTGGGCGAGTCCGCCCGATGTGGAAGCCTCTCCCAAACAGGTGCAACAACTGGCGCGCATCATCGGCATGACCGAGAGCGATCTCAAAGAGCGCCTGTTCAACACCTCCAAAGAGTTCGTCTATCTCAAGCGTCAACTTCCACCGGAGCAGGCACAGCAAGTCGTGCGCCTGGGCATCCCCGGCATCTCATTGAAGCGCGAATATCGTCGCTACTATCCAGGCGGCGAGGTCACCTCGCATCTGCTCGGTTTCACCGACGTGGACGACAACGGGCGTGAAGGTATCGAACTCGCGCAACAGGCCAAGCTGGGCGGCAAAGTGGGCAGCCAACAAGTCATCAAGGATAGGCGTGGTCACATCGTCGAGGACGTTGCCAGCTTGCGCGCACCGAAAGAAGGCGGCGATGTCGCGCTGAGTATCGACAGCAAGATCCAATCCATCGCCTTCCGCGAGATACAGCAGGTGGTCGAGAAGCATCAGGCCAAAGCCGGCTCCATCGTGGTGTTGGATGCCAAGACGGGCGAGGTGCTGGCGCTGGCGAATTGGCCGACCTTCAATCCCAACAACCGCATCCGACCCGCGTTGAGCTTGTTGCGTAATCGCGCCGTCACCGACTTGTTCGAGCCGGGTTCGACCATGAAGCCGTTCACCGCTGCCGCAGTGCTGGAATCAGGCAAGTTTAAAGCAACAACAATGGTGAACACCGAGAACGGCAAATATTCCATCGGCGGTCGCACTATCCACGACACACATCCCGAGCATATGTTGAGTGTGGCGCAGATCATCCAGAAATCCAGCAACGTCGGTGCGGCCAAGATGGCGCTGTCTTTATCGCCGCAGGATTTTTGGAGCAGCTTGAGCCAGAACGGATTCGGCGCAGCCACGGGAAGCGAATTCCCCGGCGAGGCGACAGGCCGTCTGCGTGACTTCAAGACATGGCGTCCTATCGAGCAAGCCACCATGTCTTACGGCAACGGTATTTCGGTGAATCTGTTGCAACTGGCGCGTGCCTACACCGCGTTCGCCAACGATGGTGAGTTGAAGCAGGTCACTTTGTTGAAGCAGGAGACACCTGCTATCGGTACCAAAATCTATTCCGATGAGACCGCAGTGGCCGTGCGTGCCATGTTGGAGATGGTGGTTGGGCCTGACGGTACAGCGCCACTGGCGCAGGTGGCAGGCTATCGTGTGGCGGGCAAGACAGGCACAGCGCACAAGTTACAGAACGGTCGCTACGTGGATAAATATGTCGCCTCCTTCGTCGGCATGGCACCCGCATCCGATCCGCGCCTGATTGTGGCGGTGATGGTGGATGAGCCGGGCAGCAAAGAGCACTTTGGCGGACAAGTCGCCGCACCTGCATTCAGCAGTGTGATGAGCGCATCGTTGCGCTCGCTCGACGTTCCTTACGACGCACCTTTGGACAATGTGATCGTTGCGCCGGATGCGGTGATGGAGGAGGACATATGAGCCGATTCCATCTTGATGAATTGAAAAAGCTCGGTGTGAACATCGCACGCTTGGTTTCCGATAGTCGTGCGGTGCAGGTTGGCGATACTTTCGTTGCATACCCCGGCACTCAGGCCGACGGTCGTCGCTTCATCGCTCAGGCCATCGCAAGCGGCGCGAACGCAGTCATCTGGGATGCGCAAGATTTCAAATGGAACGACGAGTGGCAGGTGCCGAATCTCGCCGTACACGACCTGCGTCATCAAGCAGGTGTCATCGCCGACCAGGTGTATGGACAGCCATCACAGAAGCTGTGGATGGTCGGTGTGACCGGAACCAATGGCAAGACCTCCATCAGTCATTGGCTGGCGAAATCGTTCAGTGGGGTGGAGCGCAAATGTGCCTTGCTCGGCACATTGGGTAATGGCTTCTCGGGCGCATTGCAAACGACAGTGAACACCACACCGGACGCGCTGTTGGTGCAAGGCTTGTTGTCCGAGTACGAGCAACAGGGCGCGCAGGCGGCGGTAATGGAAGTGTCGTCGCACGCACTCACGCAAGGTCGCGTCAACGGTGTGCATTACGACGTGGCGCTGCTCACCAATCTGACACGCGACCATCTGGATTATCACGGCGACATGCAGAGCTATGCCGCCGCGAAGCGTCGTTTGTTCGATTGGACGTCACTCAAGCATGCGGTGCTCAATCTTGACGATGCCTTCGGTGCCGAGTTGGCTGAGTCTCTGAAAGATACCAGCGTGGAAGTGATCGGTTACGGTTTGAGCGACGAGTCGCTGCAACTGGCCGAGTGTCTCGGCATCCGCATGGTGTACGGCAACCTCACGCAGATGGATGCGCAGGGGCTGAGTTTGAAATTGCATACCAGTTGGGGCGGCACAGAAATGCACAGCAAACTCATCGGGCGATTCAATGCTTCCAACCTGCTGGGAGCATTGGCGGTGTTGTTGGTCAGCAAGGTGGCGATGGAAGACGCGGTGCGCGAACTCGGATTGCAAAAAGCGGTCGCGGGCCGTATGCAGACCTTGGGTGGCAAGGAGGCGCCCGCCGTTGTGGTGGATTACGCGCACACGCCGGATGCCTTGGAGAAAGTGTTGAGCACCTTGCGCGAAGTGACTGCGTCCTCCGGCGGCAAGCTCATCTGCGTATTCGGTTGCGGCGGTGACCGTGATCGCGGCAAGCGCCCGATGATGGGGACGGTGGTGTCGAAGTACGCCGATGTGCGCATCATCACCAGCGACAATCCGCGCAGCGAAGACCCGCGCAGCATCATCGAATCCATCGTATCCGGCATGTCGGGCGATTATCAGGTCATCGAAGATCGCGCCAGGGCCATCACCCACGCCATCGAAAAAGCGAAGCCGAACGACACCGTGTTGCTTGCAGGCAAAGGGCACGAGGACTATCAGGAGATCGCCGGTGTACGTCTGCCGTTCTCGGACAGTGAGATCGCCAGCCGCGCCTTAAGCGTGTGGAAGCCGGAGGAACGCTGGATATGATGCTGCTCTCGCACGCCGCTCAAGCATTGCACGCTCCCATGAGTGGGGCGGATGTACGCTTCACTGCCGTGTCCACCGATACGCGCACCATCCAGCCGGGTGATCTGTTCATCGCGCTCAAGGGCGATCATTTCGATGGCGCGAAGTTCGTTGCGCAAGCTGCACAAGCCGGTGCAGTGGCAGCAGTGGTGAATGGGGATAGCGTCATCGAAGGCACGCCTTGCCCATTGATCCGCGTGCCCGATACGCGCATCGCGCTGGGCAAGCTTGCCGCGCATTGGCGTTCACAGTTCGACATCCCGCTCGTCGCTATCACCGGCAGCAACGGCAAGACCACGGTGAAGGAGATGTTGGCGGCTATCCTGCGCACGGCGGCTGACAGCGAAGATGCGGTGCTGGCCACCAAAGGTAACTTCAACAACGACATCGGTATGCCGCTCACGCTGCTCAAGTTGCGCGCGATTCATCGTTACGCGGTGATCGAGATGGGAATGAACCATTTCGGAGAGATCGAATACCTCACACATCTTGCGCGTCCCAATGTGGCTGTCGTCAACAACGCGACGGGCGCACATCTGCAAGGCCTGGGTTCGATCGAGGGAGTGGCGCGTGCCAAGGGCGAGATATTCGCGGGTCTTGTCAGCGATGGCACGGCGGTCATCAATGGCGATGACACCCACGCAGCTTTGTGGCGCAAGTTGGCAGACAAACACCGTGTATTCGATTTTGCTTTGGGCCATCCCGCGAACATCCAAGGCAAGTGGGTCGCACAGGATTTCGGTGGCGCGGTGCAAGCGCGCACGCCAGCGGGAGAATTGAAATTTCACCTGCAAGTGCCGGGCGAACACAACGCGCGCAACGCGCTGGCCGCGGCAACGGCTGCCCTCGCCTTGCATGTGCCTTTGACGACCATCGTCAAAGGGCTGCAAGGATTCGGCGGGGTGGCCGGTCGCTTGCAGCGCAAACAGGCATTGCATGGCGCGACCGTGATCGACGATACCTACAACGCCAATCCGGCGTCGATGCATGCCGCGCTGGAAGTGCTGGCGCAAGCATCAGGCAAGCGCATCTTCGTGTTGGGCGATATGGGCGAGTTGGGCGATGACGCGGTGCAGTTCCACAGCGAGATCGGCGTCGCCGCACGCGAACTGGGTATCGAACGTATGTTCGCCTTGGGAGCTATGAGCGAAGGCGCGGTGCGCGAGTTCGGCGCGGGTGCGCAGCATTTTGCCAACGTAGAAACATTGCAAACCGAACTGGAAAAAGAGCTGGATGCGCAGACCACAGTACTGGTGAAGGGGTCGCGCTTCATGAAGATGGAGAGAGTCGTGCAATTTTGCGCGCTACAAAAGGAGGAAGCATGCTGCTCTCATTAGCCCAATGGTTGGCTGTCGATGTGCGCACGTTCAGCGTTTTCAACTACATCACACTGCGCGCGGTGATGGCCGCGATGACGGCGCTGTTCATCTCCTTCCTGTTGGGGCCGTGGATGATCCGCAAGCTGACTGCGATGAAGATCGGCCAATCGGTGCGCAGCGATGGTCCGCAGACACACCTAGTGAAGGCGGGAACGCCGACCATGGGCGGCGCGCTCATCCTCGCATCGGTGGCTATCACCACCTTGCTGTGGGGCGATCTGCACAACGCCTACATATGGGTGGTGTTGCTCACCACGCTGGGCGTGGGCGCCATCGGCTGGGTGGATGACTATCGCAAGGTGGTGCACCGCAATCCGGATGGCTTGTCGGCGCGCGCCAAGATGTTCTGGCAATCGCTTATCGCATTGTCAGTGGGCATCTTCCTGTGGACGCATGCAACGCTGCCCGCGCACACCGAACTCATCGTGCCCTTCTTCAAGAGCTGGGTGTTCCCGCTGGGCATGGTCGGCTTCATCGTGCTGGTCTATCTCACCATCGTGGGCAGCAGCAACGCGGTGAACCTCACCGACGGTCTGGATGGTCTGGCCATCATGCCGACGGTGATGGTGGCGAGCGCGCTGGCCATCTTCGCTTACGTCGCCGGCCATGCCGAGTTCTCCAAATATCTGGGAGAACCTGCCATCCCCGGTGCGGGCGAGTTGGCGGTGTTCTGTGCCGCCATCGCGGGGGCGGGGCTGGCCTTCCTGTGGTTTAACGCCTATCCGGCCGAGGTGTTCATGGGCGACGTCGGCGCGTTGTCCCTCGGTGCGGCGCTGGGCGCGGTGGCAGTCATCATCCGCCAAGAGCTGGTGCTGTTCATCATGGGCGGCGTGTTCGTGGTGGAGGCGGTGTCGGTGATGTTGCAAGTGTCCTATTTTAAATACACCAAATATCGGACCGGTACCGGCAAACGCATCCTGCTGATGGCACCGTTGCACCATCACTTCGAACAAAAAGGCTGGAAAGAGACTCAGGTCGTCGTCCGTTTCTGGATCATCACCATGCTGCTGGTGTTGATCGGGTTGGCAACACTCAAATTGAGATAAAAGATGAATCAATTGCGCAATCAATCGGTGTTGGTGATCGGTCTCGGTGAGACCGGGCTGTCAATCGCACGTTGGTTGACGGCGCAAGGCGCACAAGTCTGTGTGGCGGATAGCCGTGCCACACCGCCGGGTGCCGACACGCTGTACAAAGAGATGCCGCAGGTGGATGTGCATTTCGGCCCGTTCCGCGACGAGTCTTTGATCGGGATCGATCGCATAGCCATCAGCCCGGGTGTGCCGCTGGCAGAACCGTTCGTGCAGCGTGCCATCGCGCGCGGCATTCCTGTGGTGGGCGACATCGAGTTGTTGGCGCAGCAGGTCAATGCATCGAAGCCGAAACCAAGAGTGATTGCGATCACAGGAGCGAATGGCAAGACCACCGTCACCAGCATGGTGGGTGCGATGTGCGTGGCCGCTGGATTGGATACACAAGTGGCAGGCAATATCTCACCGGCGGTATTGGATGCTTTGCGTGAGCGCGCAGAGAGACAACCGCAGATATGGGTTCTGGAGTTATCCAGTTTCCAACTCGAGACGACACACAGTCTGGATGCGGATGCGGCCGTGGTGCTCAACGTGACGGAAGACCACCTGGATCGCTATGACGGCAGCATGGATGCCTATGCCGCGGCCAAGGCGCGCATCTTCCGTGGCGAAGGCATTCAGGTCTTGAATCGCGAAGATGCGCGCAGCGCAGCGATGAAGATCGCCGGACGCAAACAGATCAGCTTCGGATTGAATCCGCCGAGTAATGATGCGGATTGGGGTATCAGTCGCGAAGGTGCGCTGGTCTGGTTGATGCACGGTTCGCACAAGATATTGCGTGCGGACGAGCTGCAGGTCAGCGGCTTGCATAACGTGGCGAACGCATTGGCGGCACTGGCTTTGTGCCGCGCGCTCGATCTGCCACTTGCGCCGCTCGTGGATGCCTTGCGCGCATTCAAAGGTTTGCCGCATCGGGTAGAGAAAGTCGCCGAGTTGTTCGGTGTCACTTACTACGACGATTCCAAGGGCACCAATGTCGGTGCCACCGAGGCCGCGCTGAAAGGATTGGGTCGACCTGCCGTGGTCATCCTGGGTGGCGACGGCAAAGGGCAGGATTTCTCGCCGTTAAAAGACGCGGTGGCGGAGTATGCGCGCGCCGCAGTGTTGATCGGGCGCGATGCGCCGCTCATCCAAAAGGCATTGCAAGGGTGCGGCAAGCCGATCGTGAATGCGCGCGACATGGACGAGGCAGTGCGTATCGCTACCGACCATGCACAAGCCGGTGATGCAGTGTTGATGTCGCCCGCCTGCGCCAGCTTCGATATGTACAAGAACTATCTGCACCGCGCGGAAGTATTCATCGCTGCGGTGAAAAAAGTGGAGGCATCATGCTCAGTGCCGCACTGAACCCTCCACGCCGTGCCGTGGCCGAGTACGACAGCGTACTCACATGGATCGTTACCGTGCTGCTCGCCATCGGCCTGGTAATGGTCTACTCCTCATCTATCGCGACGGCCGAGGCGGGAAAATACACCGGCCATCAGGCGACGTATTACTTGGTGCGTCATGGCATCTTCATCCTGGTCGGTCTGGTTGCTGCGGTGGTCGCCTTCCAGGTGCCGACGCAGACTTGGCAGAAATATGCGCCTTACCTGTTCCTGTTCGGCGTGGTGTTGCTGCTTCTGGTGTTGATTCCGGGCGTGGGGAAATCAGTGAATGGCAGTCGTCGTTGGCTGTCATTGTTCGTCATCAATCTGCAGCCTTCGGAGTTGATGAAGTTGTTCGCCGTGCTGTATGCCGCCGATTACGCCGTGCGCAAAGGTGCGGTGAAGGATCATCTGCTCAAACCGTTCCTGCCGATGTTCGCAGTGATCTCCCTCGTGGGTGCGTTGCTGTTGCTCGAGCCTGACATGGGGGCATTCGTGGTGATCCTCTCCATCGCCATGTGCACGCTGTGGCTGGGCGGATTCAATCTCAAAATATTCGGCGGTCTGGTCGTGTTGCTGCCTATGGCCTTTGCCGCACTTATCTTTTCATCCGAGTACCGCATGCAGCGCGTCATCGGTTTCATGGATCCGTGGGCTGATCCCTATGGCAAGGGCTACCAATTAAGTCATGCGCTGATCGCCTTCGGGCGCGGTGAATGGCTGGGGGTCGGCCTAGGTGGCAGCGTGGAGAAATTGTTCTACCTGCCCGAAGCGCACACCGACTTTTTGATGGCGGTGATTGCGGAAGAGCTGGGTCTGTTCGGTGTGTGTGCAGTCATCATCTTGTTCGGCTGGCTCATCGTGCGCGCCTTCGCCATCGGCCGTCAGGCGGCGATGTCGGAACGGTTGTTCGCCGCACTGGTGGCGCAAGGCATCGCCGTCTGGCTGGGTGTGCAGGCGATGATCAACATCGGCGTGAACATGGGCGTGCTGCCGACCAAAGGATTGACGCTGCCGTTCTTGAGTTTCGGCGGAAGCGGTGTGGTGGTGAATCTTATTGCGGTCGCGGTGTTGCTACGCATCGACTACGAGAACAGAAGGGTTGCCAAAGGGTTACCGATATGAGCCGCACCATCCTTATCATGGCAGGCGGGACGGGCGGGCACATCTACC
>JARCRR010000096.1 GCA_029850565.1 Gallionella sp.
TTTGCATGGAAGGTGGATGCGGGCGTCACGCCTTTGGAGGCGACAGAATCCCTGTTGCCACCCTCGTGGGTGTTGGACCTGACTTTCGATACCGGTAAAGAATATTGGCTGGTGTTCGAGAACTTCGACGTCATCATGCGCTACAACACCAGCAGCTACTACGCGATGTCCGTACATCAGTTGGCGATGGAGTTGAAGGCTGCGAAACGTTAGGTCTAGCGGATGCGCCGCGCGCCGTTGTAGCGCGACTTCCAATAGTTGTATTGCATCGGCTCGACGCGGATACGATCGCCGCTCTTGGGTGAATGCACGAACTTTCCTTCGCCCACATAGATGCCCACATGCGAGAAGGGTTGACGCAGCGTGTTGTAGAACACCAGATCGCCCGGACGCAATTCGCTTTGATCGATGGGCAGGCCGACACGGCTGATTTCGCGGCTGGTGCGCGGTAGCGAGACATTAAGTTCATGTCTGAACACATGGCCGACGTAGCCGCTGCAATCGAATCCACTATCACTTGAATTGCCGCCGTAACGATAGGGAGTCTCTGCCAGGCTCATGGCGTACATCACCAGATCGTTCATTCGATCATTCGATGAGTTGTCGGGTCTGGGTGCGGGTGAGCCACAGCCAATGAGCAAAGTGGCGAGCAAGAAGGGCAGGATAATTTTCATGGGGCGAATTTTCAGTCGAGTCGCTCCATGTGTAAAGCAACATATCTAAAGGTGCCGTCATTCAGGAATGGAATGATAGGCGCGGATAGCCCGTGATCTGCCCATCTCAAGTAGAATCCGCGCTGAACTAAAATGGAGCAACACTTCTGATGCGTATTCTGATCTCCAACGACGACGGCTATTTCTCGCCGGGTTTGGCGTGCTTGGCAAAGCACCTTTCCGCTATCGCAGACGTGGTAGTGGTGGCTCCCGAACGTGACCGTAGCGGTGCCAGCAATTCCCTGACCTTGAGCCGACCGCTCAATCTTAAACGCGCTTCCAGCGGCTTCTATTTCGTGGATGGCACACCGACCGATTGCGTGCATCTAGCGGTGACCGGCATGTTGGATACTCAGCCGGATATGGTGGTCTCCGGCATCAATTCCGGTGCGAACATGGGCGACGACACTATCTACTCCGGCACGGTGGCAGCGGCGACAGAAGGTTTTCTGCTCGGTATCCCATCCATCGCGATCTCGATGGCCAAGCACGATCCGGAGCATTACGACACGGCGGGCAAGGTGGCGGTGGAACTGGTTCAACGTTTTCAGAAGGAGCAGCATCCGCACCCCTGGTTGCTTAACGTGAATGTGCCCGATATTCCCTACGAGCAATTGCGGGGCATGGAAGTGACCCGTCTAGGCAAACGCCACAAAGCCGAACCTGTGGTGAAGAGCAGCAACCCGCACGGACAGCCGGTGTACTGGGTAGGTGCGGCGGGCAAGGCGCAGGATGCAGGTGAAGGAACGGATTTCTACGCAACGGCGCAGAGCCGTGTCTCTATCACCCCCTTGCAGATCGACCTCACACAATACAGCCAGTTGGATGCCGTGCGTTCTTGGTTAGGCGGTGCTGCATGAATTCTATGCACGCGGGCATCGGCATGACCTCGGCGCGCACACGCGGTCGCATGATCGAGCGTCTGCGCACACAGGGAATCCAGGACGAGACCGTGTTGGCGGCGATGAACAGCGTGCCGCGCCATGCTTTCGTGGATGAGGCTTTGTCCAGCCGTGCCTATGACGATGTCTCGCTTCCCATCGGATACTCGCAGACGATCTCGCAGCCCTACATCGTGGCGCGTATGACCGAGATATTGCGCAACGGCAAACAATTGGGGCGTGTACTCGAAGTCGGTACGGGTTGTGGTTATCAGGCGGCGGTGTTGGCGCATGTGGCGAAAGAGGTCTACACCGTGGAGCGCATCCAACCATTGTTCGCCAAAGCCAAGAAACAATTGTTCGACCTGAAGTTGCGCAATGTCATCGTGCGCTATGCGGACGGCACTTCAGGACTGACTGACGGTGCGCCGTTCGATGGCATCATCATGGCCTGTGCCGCGCCCGCGCTGTCTGCCACGCTCAAAGAGCAACTGGCGGTGGGTGGTAGAATGGTGCTGCCGATAGGCACGCAAGAACAGTTCCTGTATCTGATCGAACGCGACGAGTCCGGCTTTCGTGAGACGCGTTTGGAAGCAGTGAAATTCGTACCTTTGTTGATGGGGAAAGCATGACAGCAGTTCGGAAAATCGCGCAGCGCACTTTGTGGTCGGCGACATCGGTCGCGGTCTTGTTGGCTGCTTGCGGCGCACCCGCGCCTAGCGGAAGGAAAGCGCCTATCGTGGAATACGGCAGCGGGGTGCAGCAGTCGACCGAGGACACCACTCTGGTTTCGCCACAAAGACCTGCCGCACGCCCGTCTGAAACGACCGGCAAGATCCACATCGTACAGAAGGGCGATACGCTCTACAGCATCGCGTTCGTGAATGGCGTGGACTATCGCGACGTGGCTGAATGGAACGACATCAAAGACCCATCCGCCATCCAGATCGGTCAGCAACTGAAATTGAATATTCCCGTCGATGAGTCCGTCACACAAAGAGTGGAGGTCAAACCCGTTGTGCCGTTGGCGCCTCCCAAATTGGGCGGCATCAAGAACCAACCGAAGGTGGGTAGGCTGGCCTATAGCGAGGATGCTTTAGCCAAGGCTGACCGTATGCAGGAAGATGTTCCCCAGAATGCGTCAGCGGCGGTCGCTGCCAAGCCGCAGGTGATTAACCCGGCAAAAGACGACGGCCCTGAAGAAGCGATGGAGTGGGGCATGCCGACCAATGGCAAGGTCATCGCCGATTTCTCCGAGAGTGCGAACCGCAAGGGCGTGGACATCACCGGTAAACGTAGCCAAGCCATCGTGGCGAGCGCATCCGGCAAGGTGGTGTACAGCGGTAGCGGTCTGCGCGGCTACGGCAAGCTCATTATCATCAAGCACAACAAGACCTTTCTGAGCGCCTATGCGCACAACGACCAGATACTGGTGAAAGAAGGGCAGAGCGTGAGCAAGGGGCAGAAGATCGCCGAGATGGGCAACACCGATGCCGACCAAGTCAAACTGCACTTCGAGATACGCAAGCTGGGCAAACCGGTCGATCCGGCCAAGTATCTGCCGTTGGTCAAGTCTTGAGTGATAACTCCCTAAGCATCACAGACCACAGCCGCGACAGCGCAGGACTTCGTTACGTCTATCCGGTCGTCTCGCGCCGTGCGGGTGGCATCTCCATCGGTATCAACCTCAATCCCAACAATGCCTGCAACTGGCGCTGCATCTATTGCCAAGTGCCCGATCTTACACGCGGTACTGTGCCACCCATCGACTTGATGTTGTTGGAGAAGGAGTTGAGTGGTTTTCTGCACGAACTACAGCACGGAGACTTCATGCAACGCGTCCCTCCCGAGGCACGCCGTATCAACGACATCGCTCTCTCTGGCAATGGAGAGCCGACCAGTGCACAAGAGTTCGCCGAGGTCATCGAAGTCATCGCCAAACACAAACCCGCCGACCTCAAGCTGGTGCTCATCACCAACGGCAGCCTCATGCAGCGCGAGAACGTGCAACAAGGCTTGCGTCGCATGGTGCAACTGAATGGCGAAGTCTGGTTCAAATTGGATAGGGCCAGCGAAGCAGGGATGGCACAGGTCAACGACACCAAAATGACGATGGACAAAGTGAGACATAACCTCGCCACCGCCATCGCCTGCTGTCCGAATACATGGCTACAAACCTGCTGGTTCGCCTTGGATGGCATCGCTCCCAGCAAGCAGGATGAAGACGACTATCTCGACCTGCTGGCGTCTTCGTTACGCGACGGCATCAAACCGCAGGGGGTGTTGCTCTACGGCTTGGCAAGACCCTCACTACAG
Organism: Gallionella sp.; assembly: GCA_029850565.1. Taxonomy (GTDB): domain Bacteria; phylum Pseudomonadota; class Gammaproteobacteria; order Burkholderiales; family Gallionellaceae; genus Sideroxyarcus. The sequence goes on from JARCRR010000096.1 coordinate 3,911, forward strand.
CAGGAGGCGCCGCGCTTATCATCTTTGCCAAAAGAGAAGATGGATAGGTTCGCTCAACGGATAAGTGTGCTGGGCTTGAAGGTGCGCCTATCCGCCTGAGTCACAGGGCGGTCGAGAACGATGCACCGTAGGTGTGACTGATGATGCCGGGTGTCAGGCTACGCACTGCGTGGAAATCGACGGACTGATTCTCGGTGAAGTGGTATGACATTGAGACGGATACGTCGCGTTGTTCTGAACCGCCCGTCTCCGCCGCTTGTCCCGCTGCCAGTTCCATTCCTACATTGAAGTTGTCGCCGAATTGATATTCAGTGCCGAGCGAGCCGAAGAAGATGTTGTTGAAGTAGATGGATTTCTTCTGATCGTTGATCTCTATCTCACCCGGACTTCCCAGGATCGCATAGCCCAAGCCTGCGCTGAGGCTGAAGTCGCCAAACGATTTGCTGACATCCAGTTCGCCGAAATAGTCATTCACGCCCGTTCCCAAACCGACGGCCACATCGGCGGTTGCTAGCTTGACTTCGCCTTTTGCCGACACGGAAAGGAATGAGTCCTTTTCGTCCATCAGTTTGTAGCTGAGTGAGGAGGTGATGTCGCCAAGGCCGGAAGTGGTGAGGATAGGAGTCGCAACTGTGGTGACTTCTTTCTTTTTGGATTCGTGATGATGGCTTTTGGCGACCTTACCGGAAGGGGCTGTCCTTGTGATGTAGGGGATGCTGACTTCAAACACATAGCTCTCGGTCTCTAGAGAGAATGCAATGGGGATGTCTCGCTGGCTGATCTCTTGTCCCGGCACTGAGGTGTCGGACATATCGGAGAGGCCGATGGAGGCAAAAATCCTTTTTTGGCCAGGGGCGGTGGGAGTGGTTTCTGTTGGTTTTTCCACGATAACTTCCGCTGGTTTCTCCGCAGCGACTTCTTCGGCAAGCGCCGTTGCCGAGAAGAGGAATGAAAGAGATAGGAGCGTATTGCGAGCAATTAGGGTGAGTTCGTGGTGTGCGCTGGTTTTCATGCTAAGTCTCGACGAGGTTTTAAGGTGATGCTTCAAGTGGATATTGTAAGTGCTCCGATTGTCAGGTGCTCATTCAGTTCCCTTGATCTGTTAGTTGGGACAAAGGTGCTGACTGCCCGTTGAGTCAAAGCCTTGCTTCGGTTACAATGCGCGCCCTGTTTATCCGGCAACCGCTGAATATTCAGTAATTCACACACTCGTTCATGTTGGGGTGTCCCTTGAATCACATGGGGGATCAGGCTGGCGAGTGGAAGACTTAACCCTTAACGATTGGAGAATCACATGGCAGTAACAATGCGTCAAATGCTGGAGGCGGGTGTCCATTTCGGTCACCAGACCCGTTTCTGGAACCCAAAGATGGCCCCTTATATCTTCGGTCATCGCAACAAAATTCATATCGTGAACTTGGAAAAGACCGTCGTGATGTTCAACGACGCGATGAAAGAAGTTCGCAAGATCTCTGCAAAGAAAGGCACCGTGCTGTTCGTCGCGACCAAGCGCCAAGCGCGCGAGATCATCCGCGAAGAGGCGATCCGCGCGGGTTCTCCTTTCGTTGATCATCGTTGGTTGGGCGGCATGCTCACCAACTTCAAGACGGTCCAGATCTCCATCAAGCGCCTGAAAGAACTGGAAGCGATGATCGCCGACGGCAGCATCGAGAAGGTATCCAAGAAAGAAGGTCTGGTTCTGCGTCGCGAACTGGAAAAGCTGGAGCGTAGCTTGGGCGGTATCAAGGATCTGCAAGGTCTGCCTTCCGCCATCTTCGTCATCGACGTCGGCTACCAAAAGGGTACCGTCACTGAGGCGCAGAAGCTGGGCATCCCGGTCATCGGCGTTGTCGATACCAACCACAGCCCATTGGGCGTGGACTATGTCATCCCGGGTAACGATGACTCTAGCCAAGCGATCCGTTTGTACGCACGTGGCGTAGCTGACGCGATCCTGGAAGGACGCGAGCAAGCGACCAACGATCTGGCTGCGCAGATCGCAGAAGGCGCTGCTGCCTAAGCAGGCCCGCCGCAACAAGGGGGCGCAAGCCCCCTTTTTTGTAACTTGAATAAATTTGAACGACTAGGAGTTTGACATGGCAGAGATCACCGCAGGTATGGTGAAAGAACTGCGCGAGGCTACCGGCCTCGGCATGATGGAATGTAAAAAAGCATTGGTGGAAACCAATGGCGACGCAAAGGCGGCGGAAGAATTGCTGCGCATCAAGAGCGGCGCTAAGGCTAGCAAGGCGGCGGCACGCGTGACTGCGGAAGGCGTCATCGGTTCGTTCCTTGCGGCTGACGGCAAGACCGGTGCGGTCGCTGAAGTGAACTGCGAGACCGACTTTGTGGCCAAGAACGATGACTTCATGGCATTCGCCAAGAACGTGGCGCAGACCGTCGCAGAAAACGATCCGGCTGACATCGATGCCTTGTTGGCATTGCCTTTGGCCAATGGTTCAGGCTCGGTCGAAGAAGTGCGCAAGGCATTGGTGATGAAGTTGGGCGAGAACGTGACGGTGCGTCGTATCGAGCGCTATTCCACAACGACCGGCAAGCTGGCGACCTACCTGCACGGCAACAAGATCGGTGTGATGGTCAACTACACCGGCGGCGACGAGGCATTGGGCAAGGACTTGGCGATGCACATCGCGGCAAGCAAGCCGAAATCGGTGGATGCTTCCGGTGTGAATCCGGAAGATATCGAGACAGAACGCCGTATCGCGATCGAAAAGGCCAAGGAATCCGGCAAGCCGGAAGCGATGTTGGAAAAGATCGCTGAAGGTACCGTGCAGAAGTTCCTCAAGGAAGTCACGCTGCTGGGCCAAGTGTTCGTCAAGGCGGAAGACGGCAAGCAGACCATCGAGCAATTGCTGAAGAGCAAAGGCGCGACCGTGGCTGCATTCCAGATGTTCGTCGTTGGCGAGGGCATCGAGAAGAAAGTGGAAGACTACGCGGCTGAAGTCGC
>JARCRR010000097.1 GCA_029850565.1 Gallionella sp.
ATGCATTACGGTCAGATTTTGCAATCGCACGCGCTGCATTTCTTCCATCTGTGTTCGCCCGATCTGCTGTTCGGTTTCGATTCGGACGTGGCGAAACGCAATATCGTCGGCATCGCTGGGGCCTATCCGGAGATTGCCAAACAGGGCGTGCTGTTGCGCAAGTTCGGCCAAGAGGTCATCCGCATCACCGCTGGCAAACGCATCCACGGCACGGGTTCGATTCCGGGCGGTGTGAACAAGAACGTCAGTATTGAAGAGCGTGACTATCTGCTCAAAGATGCCGATCAGATGATCGCGTGGAGCCGCGATGCGGTCGGCATCATCCAGAAACTATTCGAATTGAATCCTGCTCTCTACAACAGCTTTGGCACTTTCCAAGCTCACACCCTGAATCTGGTGCGCGCCGATGGCGCGATGGATTTGTACCACGGCGGGTTGCGCGCGCGCGACATGAATGGCGGCACGCTGTTCGACCATTACGATTACAGCCATTATTGGGACGAGATATTCGAGGACGTGAAACCGTGGTCGTACATGAAGTTCCCGTTCCTGCGCAGCCTTGGCACTGAGGCGGGCTGGTATCGCGTGGGTCCGTTGAGCCGTGTGACGCAATGCGACTTCATCCCTTCGCCACTCGCGGATGCGGAGCGCAAGACGTTCATCGCACATGATGGCGGGCAAGCAGCAAAGGCAACGCTGGGATTCCATTGGGCGCGCATGATCGAGATGCTGCATGCCGCCGAGATGATCCGCGAACTACTGCACGACCCGGACCTGCAAGGCATAGACCTAGTCAGCAAAGGTGAACGTCAGGAGCGCGGTGTGGGGGTGATCGAGGCACCGCGCGGCACGCTCATTCATCACTACAAAGTCGACGAGAACGACCAGATCGTGCGATGCAACCTGATCGTCTCCACCACCCATAACAACCAAGCGATGAACGAGGCTATTCGGCGAGTTGCCCAACAGTATCTAGACGGCAAAAAACTCACCGAAGGCCTGCTCAACCACATCGAGGTCGCCATCCGCGCTTTCGATCCGTGTCTGTCCTGTGCCACTCACGCACTAGGCAAGATGCCCTTGGAGGTGGAGTTGCTGGATGCGGAAGGTGCGCGCGTCGATGTGTTGACACGTTCCTCCGACGGTTCTTTCTGTACTACGGACTGATGCTTGTCCCCATCCTTGTCTTCGCCATTGGCAACGAATCGCGCGGCGACGATGCGCTCGGTCCTTTGTTGCTACGCCAGCTTCAGTCCGATGACATCCCGCTAACCGAGTTCATCGAGGATTTCCAATTGCAGGTCGAACATGTGACCGATCTGGTCGGGCGCGACGCGGTGTTGTTCGTCGATGCCGATGTCTCCTGCAAAGCACCCTTCGAATTCTCAAGCATCACAGCAGTGCATGACAACAGTTACTCCAGCCATGCGATGTCGCCTTCTGCGCTCTTGCATGCTTATCGTCAGTTCCATGGTGCGGATGCCCCCCCGACATTCCTGCTGCGCATACGCGGTTATGGATTCGAACTGGGCGAGGAACTGAGTGCACAGGCGACGCACAATCTTGAGCAAGCCACAGGGATGATACGTGCATGGTTGGCTGACATTCGTGCATCGCGGGAGTAAGCTTCGAGTAGGGCTTTTGAGAGGAAGAACATGTTCCAGATACGCATACACGGTCGGGGTGGTCAGGGGGTGGTGACCGCCACTGAGATGTTGTCCGTCGCCGCATTTGAAGAAGGGCGTCACGCGCAAGCATTTCCCAGTTTCGGTTCCGAACGCACCGGTGCACCGGTGGTGGCATTCTGTCGCATCGACGACAAAGAGATCCGTCTGCGCGAACCCATCATGGAGCCGGATGCACTCATTATTCAGGACCCGACCTTGTTGCATCAGATCGACGTGTTCGCCGGACTGAAGCCGGACGGCTATGTGTTGCTCAATTCCGCGCATAGTTTCGAGACGCTGGGTTTGGGTGATCTGGTCAAAGAAAAAGGCATGGAGCGTATGTGTTCCTTACCTGCTACTGAACTCGGCTTGAAACACGTCGGCCGCCCCATTCCCAACGTGCCGCTGTTGGCGGGGTTTGCGGCATTGTCAGGCCTGATCAAACTGGAATCCGTCATCAAGGCGATCAACGAGAAATTCTCCGGGAAGGTGGCCGAGGGCAACATCGCGGCGGCCACCGAGGCTTACGCGCTGGTGAAAAAACAAATGGAGGAGCGTACCCATGCTTAAACAGATGGAAGGTTCACAGGCCGTCGCCGAAGCCATCGCGCTGTGCCGCCCAGAGGTGATCTGCGCCTACCCGATCTCGCCGCAGACGCATATCGTCGAAGGGCTGGGCGAGATGGTGAAATCCGGCGCGTTGCCGAACTGCGAGTTCATCAACGTGGAGAGCGAGTTCGCCGCGATGTCGGTGGCCATCGGTTCTTCTGCCGCCGGGGCGCGCTCCTATACCGCCACCGCGTCGCAGGGACTGCTGTTCATGGTGGAGGCGGTGTACAACGCCTCCGGCCTCGGACTTCCCATCGTGATGACGGTGGCGAACCGTGCCATCGGTGCGCCGATCAACATCTGGAACGACCACTCCGATTCGCTCTCGCAACGCGATTCCGGCTGGATGCAGTTGTTCGCCGAGACCAATCAGGAAGCGGTCGATCTGCACATCCAGGCGTTCAAACTCGCCGAAGAACTCTCGATGCCGATCATGGTGTGTATGGACGGTTTCATCCTCACCCACGCTTTCGAGCGCGTGGATATTCCGTCGCAGGAGCAGGTCGATGCCTATCTGCCGCCGTTCGAGCCGCGTCAGGTGCTTGATCCGGCTGAACCGATCTCCATCGGCGCGATGGTCGGCCCGGAAGCGTTCATGGAAGTGCGCTATCTTGCCCACGCCAAGCAGTTGCAGGCATTGGAACTCATCCCCAAGCTGGCGGATGAATTCAAACAACAGTTCGGACGCGACAGCGGCGGATTGATACGCACCTATCGTATCGAAGACGCAGAGACGGTGATCATCGCGATGGGTTCGGTACTGGGCACCATCAAGGATGTGGTGGACGACATGCGCGAGCAGGGACACAAGATCGGTGTGCTCGGCATCATCAGTTTCCGTCCCTTTCCCTTGGAGCAGGTACGCGCCGCCCTCATCAACTGCAAACGATTCCTCGTGCTGGAGAAGAGTTTGGCCGTGGGGCTGGGAGGCATCGTCGCCACCAATGTGCGTATGGCAGTGAGCGGGACCGGTCTCAAGGGATTCACTGCCGTCGCCGGACTGGGCGGACGTGCGATCCCCAAGGCTTCTTTGCAAAAACTCTTTGTGCAAGCCGAGAAAGAAGAGCTCGAACCTGTGAGCTTCGTCGATCTCGATTGGGACGCGGTCAACAAACAACTGGAGCGCGAGCGGCAGACACGCCGCTCCGGCCCCATCGCCGAGAACATGCTGCACGACAAGGGCATGTCGACTGCGGCGAAGTTCGGTTGAGGAGAAACGAGATGTCATTCCAACCAGTGAAGTTCTATCAGACCGGCACCTACACCGTCGGCAACCGTCTGCTGGCGCCTGATGAGCGTAGCGTGCAGGCAGGCGAGATGCGCAGCAACTCCATCAGTTCAGGTCACCGCGCCTGCCAGGGGTGCGGCGAGGCTCTCGGTGCGCGTTATGCCATTGATGCGGCGATGGCGGAGAGCAAGGGACAACTGATTGCGGCGAATGCCACCGGCTGTTTGGAAGTGTTTTCCACGCCGTATCCCGAATCGTCCTGGCAAGTGCCGTGGATACACTCTTTGTTCGGTAACGCACCGGCGGTCGCCACCGGCATCGCGGCGGCGATGAAGGTGAAGGGACGGCACGATGTGCGCGTGGTGGCTCAGGGCGGTGACGGCGGTACGACCGACATCGGTTTCGGTTGTCTGTCCGGCATGTTCGAGCGCAACGATGACGTGCTCTACATCTGCTACGACAACGAGGCCTATATGAACACCGGTGTGCAACGTTCCTCCGCGACACCGCCAGCAGCGCGTACCGCCACCACGATGTCGGTCGGGCCGGAGCCGGGCAATGTGTTCGGCCAAGGCAAGAACGTGCCGGAGATCGCCATGGCGCACGGCATCCCCTACGTTGCCACCGCCACGGTAGCCGACCTGCGCGACCTTGAATACAAGGTGCGCAAGGCGATGAACATCCGCGGCGCGCGCTACATCCAGTTGTTCGTGCCGTGTCCCTTGGGTTGGGGCACAGCTTCGCATGACACCATCCGTATGGCTCGGCTCGCCAAAGAGACCGGCATGTTCCCGGTGTTCGAAGCCGAATACGGGGAAGTCACCGGAGTGTTGAAGATCAGGAACAAAGTGGCGGTCGAAGAATATCTCAAGCCGCAGAAGCGATTCGCACACCTGTTCGGCAAGAACGCGCACCCGGAAACAGTGGCGCGCATGCAGGCGATCGCAGACCGTAACATCCGCAAGTACGGTCTGCTGGAAGAGGAGGCGAACTGACATGCCAAGCAAACCATTCGCCATCACATTAAAACCTGGCACTTCGCTGAACAATCTCACGGGTAGTTGGCGCACGGCACGCCCGGTCTATCTGGACCGTTTGCCGCCGTGCAACAACGCGTGTCCGGCAGGGGAGAACATCCAGGGCTGGTTGTTCCACGCCGAGTCGGGCGACTACGAGCAGGCTTGGCGCGTACTGGTGGAGAACAATCCCTTGCCTGCCGTCATGGGGCGCGTGTGCTACCACCCCTGCGAAGGGGCGTGCAACCGCGGCCAGTTGGATAGCGCTGTCGGTATCAACTCGGTTGAACGCTTCCTCGGTGACGAAGCCATCAAGCGCGGTTGGAAATTCGCCGCGCCTACCGCTGCTTCCGGTAAGAAGGTGTTGGTCGTCGGTGCCGGGCCTTCCGGTCTGTCTGCCGCGTATCACTTGGCGTGCATGGGACACAAGGTCGAGATATACGAAGCCGGCCCACTGGCGGGCGGCATGATGCGTTTCGGCATCCCCAAATATCGTTTGCCGCGTGAGATATTGGATGCCGAGGTGCAGCGCATCCTCGATCTCGGCGTCGCACTCAGGTTCAATACCAAAGTCGAGAACATCCAGCAGAGTATGAAAGAAGGCGGTTTCGATGCGGCCTTTCTCGCGGTCGGCGCACATATCGGCAAGCGCACCTTCATCCCCGCGGGTGATGCGACCAAGATCGTGGATGCGGTGTCGGTGCTGCGTTCTATGGAAGGCGAGGACAAACCCATGCTGGGGCGGCGCGTGGTGGTGTACGGCGGCGGCAACACCGCCATCGATGTGGCGCGCACCGCCAAACGTCTGGGGGCGACCGAGGCCATCATCGTCTATCGCCGCACACGCGACAAGATGCCCGCGCACGACTTCGAGGTGGAAGAGGCATTGCAGGAAGGTGTGATGATCAAGTGGCTCTCCACCATCAAGCAGGCGGGCGAAGGCGAGATCACCGTGGAGAAGATGGCGCTGGACGACAAAGGTTTCCCGCAGCCGACAGGCGAGTACGAGACGCTGGCGGCCGACTCGGTGGTGCTGGCGCTGGGTCAAGATGTCGACCTCTCCTTGCTCGATGGTGTGCCGGGATTGGAGATGAAGAACGGTACAGTGCAGGTGGCACCCAACATGATGACCGGCTTCCCCGGCATCTTCGCGGGCGGTGACATGGTGCCTTCCGAACGCACGGTCACTGTGGCCGTGGGGCACGGCAAGAAGGCGGCACGCAACATCGACGCATGGCTGCGCGGCACTGTTTACGAATCCGCACCTAAACACGAACTGGCCGAAGCGAAGAATCTCAATACCTGGTACTACTCCGACGCACACAAGACCGTGCGTCCCATGCTGGACATCATCCGTCGCCAATCGACCTTCGAGGAGGTGCAGGGCGGACTGGATGAAACGAACGCCTTGTTCGAGGCACGGCGATGCCTCTCCTGCGGCAACTGCTTCGAGTGTGACAACTGCTACGGTGTCTGCCCCGATAACGCGGTCATCAAACTGGGACCGGGCAAGCGCTTCGAGTTCAAGTACGACTACTGCAAGGGTTGCGGCTTGTGCGTGGCCGAATGCCCGTGCGGAGCGATTAAGATGGTGGCGGAAGACATCTGATGCACGAGATGTCGCTCGCAGAAAGTGCCTTGGATGTCATCAAGGACGCGTCCGGCAAGCAAGGTTTCAAACGCGTCAAGACGGTGTGGCTGGAGATCGGGAAGTTGTCTTGTGTCGAAAAGGATGCGATGCGATTTTGTTTCGATGCCGTGATCAAAGACAGCCTCGCTGAGGGGGCGAAACTGGAGATCGTCGAGACCGAGGGGCAGGGAAGATGCACTCAATGCGGTAATGAGATGCAGATCGCCACGTTATATGAAGCTTGTTCGAAGTGCGGCAGTTTTGGTTTGCAGGTCATCGCGGGCGATGCGATGCGGGTCAAAGAATTAGAGGTGGAATGATGTGCATGACGTGCGGGTGCGGAACGAGTGAGGTGCTGATCCGGGGCAAGCAGGCTCGCAAAGCAGCCGGAGCAGACACGCCGCTGCACTTTCGTCCGCACACTGCTGAAGTACCTGGCCAAGACAACGAAGCGAAACGCATCGTCAAACTCGAACAAGATATCCTCGCCAAGAACGATGGGTTCGCCGACAACAATCGCCGACTGTTTTCAGCCAACCGCATTCTCGCTTTGAATCTGGTTTCCAGCCCCGGCTCCGGCAAGACCTCGATCTTGGTGCGCACTCTACAAACACTCAAAGACGATATGCCGCTGGCGGTGATCGAAGGCGACCAGCAGACCGACAACGACGCCGAGCGCATCCGTGCCACCGGTGTCGAAGCCATGCAGATCAACACCGGCAAGGGTTGCCATCTCGATGCGCAAATGGTCGAACGTGCTGTTCAACAGATGACATTGCCGCAGCATGGGATGCTGTTCATCGAGAACGTTGGCAATCTGGTGTGTCCCGCCGCATTCGATCTGGGCGAGGCGGCCAAGGTGGTGGTGCTGTCCGTCACCGAAGGCGAGGACAAACCGCTCAAATACCCCGACATGTTCCGCGCCGCCAAGTTGATGTTGCTCAACAAGTGCGACCTGTTGCCGTATCTGGCTTTTGATGTGGCACGTGCCGAAGAATATGCGCGCCGCGTCAATCCCGGCATCCGCATCATCCGTATTTCTGCCACCAGCGGCGAGGGCATGCCGGAGTGGTTGGACTGGTTGGCTGTCCAACATCAAGCTGCGGCATGACCCCTCCCGATCACGTAGCACACATCATAGAACTGCCGCATGCCGTACCCACCGTACTGGCGATGGGCGCCTGGTTCAAAAACACACTGTGTATCACCTCCGGCCGGCATGCTTTCCTCAGCAAATGTGTGGGCGACCTCGACACCCCCGATGCTTGCCTCGAACATGAACGCATAGCGCGCAGCCTGTTGGCTTGGCTTGGCGA
>JARCRR010000098.1 GCA_029850565.1 Gallionella sp.
CAACGACACAATGGGGCATCTCGAGGGTGATAAATTGTTGCAGTCGATCGCCGAACGATTGAGATCCTGCATGCGCGAATCGGACACGGTGTCTCGCCAGGGCGGTGACGAGTTTGTGATTCTGCTGGAAGACATCAATGATAAGAAAGACGTGGAGAACATCGCACGTAAGATCATGGATGCGATGCGAAGCCCGCATCGGTTGGGTGTGCAATACAAAACAATGAGTTTCAGTATCGGTGCGGCCATCTATCCTGAAGATGCGAGTGATGGCGTGGCTTTGATGCGTTGTGCCGACCAAGCCATGTATCGCGCCAAGGATGCCGGGCGGAATAACTTCAAGTTGTACAGCGAACCGGTTTGAGACACCTCCTCGTCGATATCACCGCCCACGGCTACGGCCATATCGCACAGACCGCACCTGTCGTGAACGAACTGGCGCGACGTATTCCAGACTTGCGCATCACCGTTCGTTCTGCCGCGCCGTCTTCCTATCTGCAGCAACGCTTCACTTGTCCGTTCCGCCACATTCAGACCGCGATCGATTTCGGCATGACGATGGTCAATGCGGTGGAAGTGGATGTGACGCGTAGCCTCTCTGCCTATCGTGACTACCACGCCGACTGGGGCGCCAAAATCGCGCAGGCGGCAGACGAGATGCGGGCGCTGCAACCCGATCTGCTGTTCGCCAACGTCCCCTACAGATCACTGGCCGCGGCACACGCAGCCGACATCCCTGCTGTGGCGATGTGCTGTTTGAATTGGGCGGACATCTATCGCCATTACGCCCCCGACGATGATGAGAGTCGCGCCATCTGTGCCCAGATGCTGGCTGCTTACAACAGCGCGCAGGTTTTTCTCAAGGTGCGGCCGACCATGCCGATGCCGGGATTGCTCAATGCGCGCGACATCGCACCCATCGCCCAAACAGGGCACAAACAGCGTGACCGCATTGTTGCGCAATGCGGAGCCGGGAAAGACGAGCGATTGGTGTTGGTCGCGATGGGCGGCATCGATTATCGCTTGCCGATGGAAAATTGGCCGCCTATCCCCGGAGTGCTTTGGTTGATCCCGCAGGTTTGGGATATCCAGCGGGCGGACATGATCGCGATGGAATCGCTAGGCCTGAGTTTCAGTGATGTGTTGGCATCGAGTGATGCGGTGTTGACCAAGCCGGGTTACGGCACTTTTGCCGAAGCGGCCTGCTCCGGGGTGCCTGTGCTGTACGTCCCGCGCGGTGAATGGCCCGAGCAACCGTATCTGGTGGAGTGGCTGCGAGCCAACGGTATGTGCCGCGAGGTCACTGGCGGGCAGTTGGCGAGCGGTGGTCTGGCGGCGGAACTTGGCGCTTTGTGGAGTCAGTCGGCACCCGCAACGCCATCGGCTACAGGTGAGGTCGAAGCTGCCGACGTATTGTCTTCGTTGCTGGAGAGCTAGCGCTTTGCCCCCGACGCCAGCGCACGCAATCTCCCCTGTTCCAAATCAACCGCATTGGGTTCGATCAGCCAGCCGTGCAGATTGTTCATCACCAGATCGGTGAGTGCATGTATCCAATCGCTGCGCTCGTTCAGGCAGGGGATGTAGTGGTACTCGCCGCCGCCCGCGTGCTGGAAATCTTCACGGCCTTCCATGGCGATCTCTTCCAGCGTCTCCAGACAATCGGCGACGAAGCCGGGACACACCACATCTACCCGTCTGGTCTTTTGTTTACCTAATTCGACCAGGGTTGCGGTGGTGTAGGGTTTGACCCACTCTGCCTTGCCGAAGCGGGATTGGAAGCTGACCACATATTGTTCTTTCGTCAGACCGAGTTCTTGCGCGAGTAAGCGTCCCGTCTTCAGGCATTCGCAGTGATAGGGGTCGCCTTTCTCCAAGGCATATTGCGGTACGCCGTGAAAGCTCATCACCAGCTTTTCCGGACGACCGTTCTTCATCCAATATTCGTTGATGTTCGCGGCCAGTGCCTTGATATAGCCCGCGTCATCGTGGAAGTGTTTGATGGTGCGGATGGCGGGTGTGTTGCGTGTCTTTTGCACCGCGGCGAACACGCGGTCGAATACGGTGGCGGTGGAACTGGCGGCATATTGCGGATACATCGGCACGACCAGGATGCGCGTGCAGTTCTGTTCTTTGAGTTTCTGCATCACGCTGGCGATGGAGGGATTGCCGTAGCTCATCGCATAGTCCACCACGAACGGCGCTTTGCTGCGTTCGCTCAGATAGCCCTCTAGCAAACTCGCTTGTTTCGCCGTATAGACGCGCAACGGCGAACCCTCGGGCAGCCACACGCAGGCATATTTCGCGGCCGATTTCTTCGGGCGCACGTTGAGGATGATGCCGTTGAGGATCAACCACCAGATCGGTTTGGGGATCTCCACCACGCGCGGATCGCTCAAGAACTCCTTCAGATAAGGGCGCACCGCTTGTGCAGTCGGCGCATCGGGAGTGCCGAGGTTGACCAGCAGGATGCCGGTCTTTTCCGGTGTGCCGTGTGCGTAAGCGGGTTCGGTTTGATATGTCATGTCAGTGCTGGGAAAGTGCATTGCTCAAAAGTTTTGCGGTGATGTCCACGATGGGGACGACACGCTCGTAGTTCATGCGTTTGGGGCCGACCACGGCCAGTGTGCCGACGATCTGCCCGTCTGCCGTGTAGGGTGCGCTCACCACGCTGCATTCATCGAGTCCGAGCAAGCCGGATTCGTTGCCCACGAAGATGTGTACGCCCTGCGCATGGCGGCTGGCATCCAGTAGTTGCAGCAGTTCGGTCTTCTGTTCGAACACATTGAACAGGTTGCGCAACTGATTCATGTTGCCGGAGAGGTCGTTGATGTGCAGCAGGTTGCGCTCGCCGCTGATGACGTAATCCTCGCTCTTGCGCGCGATGGCTTCATCACTGGCCGCCATCGCTGCTGACATCAGTGCAGTCATGTCGTGTTGCAACTGGCGCAGCTCGTTCTGCATGCGCTGGTGGATGTCTCCGAAGCCGACCCCCGCGTAATGCTGGCTCAAGAAATTCCCCGCTTCAGTGAGCTGCGATTGGGTGTAGTCCTTGTGCGTCACCAGCACGCGGTTCTCCACCTCGCCATCCGGCATCACGATGATGAGCAACACGCGCCGCTCGGACAGGCGCAGGAACTCGATCTGGCGCACGGTGATCGCCGCCCGTTTGGGCGTGGCGACCACACCGGCGAACTGCGTCAACTCGGAAAGTACATTTGACGCTTGGGTCAGCAAGCGCGAAGGATTGTCCGGCTGCAATTGTGTTTCCATCTGGTGCACACGCGCATCGGAAAGCGGCTGCACCACCATCAGTGTGTCGATGAACAAGCGGTATCCCAGAGCGGTGGGGACGCGTCCTGCGGAGGTATGGGGGCTGGCGACCAAACCCATCGCTTCCAGATCGGCCATCACGTTGCGGATGGTGGCGGGGCTGACTTCCAAGCCCGAGAATTGCTGCAAGGCACGCGAGCCGACCGGTTGACCGTCGCTGATGTAGCGTTCAACCAGTGTTTTCAATAATACCTGTGCGCGGTCATTCAACATGGGCGCGGATTCTATCATCATCGCGTGGCGTGAAATGACCGGTGCATCCCTGTTTCAACATGGCGGGCATGCGCTTGTTATGGTTTAATCGCCCACTATGAAATTCCCCTTCCAAACCGTCGCCATCATCGGCAAGCAGAAGACTGCCGATGTCGCCGCACCCATGCTGTTGCTGGGCGATTTTCTGGCCGAGCGCGGTGTGCGCGTGGTGGTGGATGGGCTCTCTGCCGAGCACATCAAAGGCCACCCGTTCACTGCCCTTGATCTGGAGGAGATCGCGCGCTCGGTCGACCTTGCAGTGGTCATAGGCGGCGACGGGACTTTGCTCAATATCGCCCGCACATTGGCTCCTCATGGAGTGCCGATCGTGGGTGTGAACAAGGGAAGACTGGGCTTTCTCACTGATCTGACCATGGGCACGATGATCGATGGCATCGCCGACATGTTGGATGGCCGCTTCGTCACCGAACAGCGTCTGTTGCTGAAGGCAACGGTAATGCGCGACGGCGCTGAGGTGTTCAGCGGCCTTGCTTTCAACGAGGTCGTGGTGCATCGCAGCAACATCAGCAGCATGGTCGAGTTCGAGGTGCGCATCGATGGCGAGTATCTGTACAACCAGCGCGCCGATGGACTCATCATCTCCACCCCTACGGGTTCTACTGCCTATGCGATGTCTGCCGGTGGTTCCATCCTCCATCCCAGTCTGGATGTGTTGCAGTTGGTGCCAGTCTGCCCGCATTCATTGAGCAATCGTCCTATCGTCGTGAAAGGTACCTCGGTGCTGGAATTGTTGATGCATCGCACCGGAGACATCTGTGTGCGTTACGACAGCCATACCAACGTCGATCTGGAGTTGCATGACAAGATCATTGTGACGCGCTTCGAGAAGCCCGTGTATCTGCTGCATCCGGAAGGCCACAGTTACTATCACACACTGCGCGAAAAGCTGCTCTGGAACCAGACGCTTTAAGTTCATGCTCAAGTTCCTTTCCATCCGCGATTTCGTCATCGTCGAGTCACTCGAACTCGATTTCTCCTCCGGCTTCACCGCGCTCACCGGCGAGACGGGCGCGGGCAAATCCATTCTGATCGACGCCTTGTCGCTGGCGTTGGGTGAGCGTGGCGACGCGGGCATGGTGCGCACCGGTTGCGAACGCGCCGAGATCGCCGCCGAGTTCGACACCACTGCATTGCCTCAACTTGAAGCTTGGCTGCGCGAGCAAGAGTTGGAAGGTGACGAAGGCGTTTGTTTGCTGCGCCGCACACTGGATACCAGCGGTCGTTCGCGCGGCTTCATCAACGGCAGCAGTGCGACCCAGCAACAGATGCGCGAGGCTGGAGAACATCTGCTCGACATCCACGGCCAGCATGCACACCAGTCTTTGTTGAGAGCCGATGCGCAACGCGACCTGCTAGACGCCCATGCCGGATTGAACAAGCAAGCCGAAGAGGTCGCCGCCGGCTTCAAGGCGTGGCAGACCCTGCACCGTCGCCGTACCCAACTGGAGCAGAATGCCGAGGCAGTTGCCGCCGAGCGTGAATTGCTGGCTTTCCAGCGGCGTGAGTTGGAGACTTTGAATTTCAGCGCAGAGGAGTGGCACACCCTGCAAGCCGACCATTCGCGTTTGTCGCATGCGGCCGGTCTGCTGGAGACGGCGCAGTTCGGTGTGGAGGTGTTGAGCGAATCGGACACCGCTTGCCTGGCGCAACTCAATGCGCTGGTCACGCGTTTGCGTGCGGGGCTGGAATTTGACGCGGGACTGCAAGACACGCTGACCATTCTGGAAAGTTCGCAGAACGAATTGCAGGAAGCGGTGTACGCACTGCGCCACTATCAGGAGAGATTGGATACCGACCCGCAGCAATTGCAGATGCAGGAGCAACGCATCGCCGATGTGATGGAGGCGGCCCGCAAATATCGTGTGAAGCCGGAAGCTTTGCCACAAGCACTGGATGGTGTCGTGGCGCGCTTGGAAGAGTTGGGCGGCGATGCCGATCTGGCGGAGTTGGCGAAACAAGAAGCGACGGCGCGCGAGGTGTATCTGTCGTCCGCCAAGAGGCTGAGTGGGGCACGTAGCAAAGCGGCCAAGAAACTGTCCGACGAGATCACTGCCGCCATGCAAACGCTGGCGATGCAGGGCGGCCGGTTCGCCGTGGCCCTGCTGCCGCTGGCAGAAGGCGGTATGCACGGCCTGGAATG
>JARCRR010000099.1 GCA_029850565.1 Gallionella sp.
GATGAACCCACCTCCGCACTCGACCCGATCTCCACAGCACATATCGAGAAGCTGATCGACGAACTTAAGAAAGACTTCACCATCGTCATCGTCACTCACAACATGCAGCAGGCCGCGCGTATCTCTGACTTCACTGCCTACATGTATCTGGGTGACCTCATCGAGTTCGGCGACACTAGCACCGTATTCACCAATCCGAAGCGGAAAGAGACTGAAGATTACATTACCGGCCGCTTTGGATAAGCGATCGGCAATGTAACGGTGAAGGCAACAAGCCGCAGGATTGTTGCGACGGAGACTTTCCTTTAGGTTAGCCGAAGCCACTAATGCGCGAAGCGCGTTATGTCGGAACCACTACATCACGGGACGTTTCGGTTAATCAAGCGTACTGTTTAAAATGCAAAACGCCGAGCATCGCTCGGCGTTTTGTCTTCTATGACTCCAGCAGAGTTATGCCGCCGCCTCACGCACTGCCGCCGCGATCTGCTCCGCGCACTGCTTCACCAGCACGCCATCCTCCCCCTCGACCATCACGCGCAACAATGGCTCGGTGCCCGACGGGCGCAGCAGCACACGACCTTTTCCATCCAAAGCCAGCTCCGCCGCAGCCGCTACCGCTTTGACCGCAGGCCGATCCAGCAACTCCGCCGCCTTACCAATCACACGAACATTGATGAGTATCTGCGGGTACATCACAAGATCTTGCGCCGCTTGAGCGAGTGTTTGTTTGCCTGAACGCAACGCCTCCAATACTTGTAGTGCCGAGACGATACCGTCACCGGTGCTGTGCTTGTCCAGACAGATGATATGGCCTGAATTTTCGCCGCCGAGTTGCCAGCCCTTTTGTTGTAGCAACTCCATCACATAACGATCGCCCACCTTGGCGCGCGCGAAAGGGATTCCCAATCTCTGCATGGCATGCTCAAAGGCAAGATTGGTCATCAGCGTACCAACCACACCGCCATGCATCCTGCCCTGTGACTGACGATGTTTTGCGACCACGTAGAGCAGTTGGTCACCGTCATACAATTTCCCCTGCGCATCCACCATGACCAGGCGGTCGCCATCCCCGTCAAGCGCGATGCCGACATCCGCCTTGTGTTCGACCACGGCCTTTTGCAGGTTCTGCGGCTTGGTCGCGCCATAGCCGTCGTTGATGTTCTTGCCGTTCGGCTCGGCGCCGATGGCGACCACGTCCGCACCGAGTTCGTGGAACACGTGACGTGCGATGTGGTAGGTCGCGCCATGCGCGCTATCCACCACGATCTTCATGCCGCGCAGGTTCATATCTGCCGGGAAGGTGCTTTTGCAGAATTCGATATATCGCCCCACTGCATCGTCGATGCGCTTCGCCTTGCCCAGCCCTTCCGAAGCATTGGTCTGCATCGGCTCGTCCAATGCTGTCTCGATCGCGGTTTCGATGGCATCCGGCAGTTTCGTACCGCTACCGGAGAAGAACTTGATGCCGTTGTCTTCGAACGGATTGTGCGAAGCTGAGATAACCACACCCGCATGCAAGCGCAAGGCCCGGGTCAAATAGGCCACCGCAGGGGTCGGTATCGGACCTGCCAGATAGACGTCGATGCCGGCCGCGATCAATCCCGCCTCCAATGCCGATTCCAGCATATAACCGGAGATGCGTGTGTCCTTACCGATCAATACGGCGGGACGCTCGCCCTGCGTATGCTCGGCACTCGCCAATACCTTGCCAGCCGCATAACCCAAGTGCATCACGAACTGCGGCGTGATGGGATGGTCACCCACGCGTCCGCGCACACCGTCTGTTCCGAAATATTTTCTGCTCATATCGTTCCCTTGTTCACTGCATTCAAAACCTTCAATGCGTCTACCGTCTCACGCACATCATGCACCCGCACGATAGCCGCACCATGTTGCACGGCCAACATTGCCGCTGCCACACTCGCTGAGACACGGTCACCCACCTCGCGCCCCGTGATCACACCCAGCATGGATTTACGCGACAGCCCTGCCAATATCGGCACACCTAATGTTCCAAACGCCCCCAAGTGTCCTAGCAGCTCGAGATTATGCTCGACAGTCTTGCCGAAACCAAACCCGGGATCGATTACGATACGCTCTCGCGCCACACCAGCCGCTTCAAGGACGGCGACACGTTCTCGCAAAAATGCACTCACTTCTTCCATCACGTTTTGATAAACAGGCCTCCGCTGCATGGTCTGCGGCGTGCCCTGTTTATGCATCAGACACACGGCCGCATCGCTGCTGGCCACCACCTCAAGCGCACCTGCAGCCTGCAAGGCATTCACATCGTTCACCATGCTGACCCCCGCCAACAGGGCGGCGCGCATCACGACCGGTTTATAGGTATCGATGGAGATCGGAATGGCGATATCGCTCAGGCCTTCGATCACGGGTAGTACGCGATCGAGTTCTTCCTGATCGCTCACGGAAACCGCACCGGGACGAGTAGATTCGCCACCGATATCAAGTATGTCAGCGCCTTCAAAAATCAAGCGGTGCGCATGGGCGATAGCGGTGGCGGTCGATGCATGACTCCCGCCGTCCGAGAAAGAATCGGGCGTGACGTTGACAATGCCCATCACGATGGGACGTTTTAGATCGAACTGGTATCTGCCGCAACGAAACATATGAGAACGGGGGCCAAAGCCCCCGTGTATGGAATCAAACGCCTTCAGCAGGTTGATCGGTCACTGGCGCTGCTGGCGCATCGTCTTTAGGAGGCTCGGGCGCTTTTGCGCTTGGACTAGGCTTGGGTGCCCGCGGTGGGTTGCCGGCCATGATGTCATCGATCTGCTCGGCGTCGATAGTCTCCCATTCCAGCAACGCTTTGGTCATCGCTTCCATCTTGTCGCGGTTCTCTTCGATCAGCTTGCGCGCCAACGCATACTGCTCGTCCAGAATACGGCGTATCTCGGCATCCACTTTCTGCATACTCGCTTCGGAGATGTTCTTGTGCGTGGTGACCGAACGTCCCAGAAAAACCTCGCCCTCGTTCTCGCCGTACACCATCGTTCCCAACGCTTCTGACATACCCCATTGGGTGACCATCTTGCGCGCCATATCGGTTGCACGTTCGAAATCGTTGGATGCACCTGTGGTCATCTGCCCCATGAATATCTCTTCCGCGATACGTCCGCCGAACAACACAGCGATAGTGGAAAGGATACGCACCTTATCCATGCTGTAGCGATCTTCCGAAGGCAACTGCATGGTCAACCCCAATGCGCGTCCACGCGGGATAATGGTCACTTTGTGAACCGGATCGGTCTTGGGCATCAGACGTGCCACCAGTGCATGACCGGATTCGTGATACGCCGTATTGCGGCGCTCCTCTTCCGGCATCACCATCGAGCGACGTTCCGCGCCCATGAATATTTTGTCTTTGGCCGCCTCGAAATCGTCCATCTCGACAAAACGTTTACCGCGACGCGCTGCAAACAAAGCAGCCTCGTTCACCAAGTTAGCCAGATCTGCACCGGACATACCGGGCGTACCGCGCGCCAGCACGTTGGCATTCACATCAGGTGCGCAAGGCACTTTGCGCATGTGCACCATCAATATCTGTTCGCGACCGCGGATGTCCGGCAACGGCACCACGACCTGACGGTCGAAACGACCGGGACGCAACAGCGCTGCGTCCAATACATCCGGACGGTTGGTGGCGGCGATCACAATCACGCCACTCGCACCTTCGAAACCATCCATCTCGACCAGCAGCGCATTCAAGGTTTGCTCGCGCTCATCATTACCGCCGCCCAAACCTGCTCCGCGCTGGCGACCCACCGCGTCGATTTCATCGATGAAGATGATGCAAGGCGAATGTTTCTTGGCTTGCTCGAACATGTCGCGCACACGCGCCGCGCCGACGCCCACGAACATCTCGACGAAATCGGAGCCGGAGATAGAGAAGAACGGAACCTTGGCCTCGCCGGCGATGGCCTTGGCCAGCAGTGTCTTGCCCGTACCCGGGCTACCCACCATCAGCACGCCGCGCGGGATACGCCCACCCAGATTCTGGAACTTGGTCGGATCGCGCAGAAAATCCACCAATTCTGACACTTCTTCTTTAGCCTCGTCACACCCTGCCACATCGGCGAAGGTAACGCGCTCTTTAGCCTCATCCAACATACGAGCCTTGCTCTTGCCGAAGGAGAACGCTCCACCTTTGCCGCCGCCCTGCATCTGGCGCATGAAGAATATCCATACACCGATCAGCAACAGCATCGGGAACCATGAAATGAACACCTGACTGAGGAAGCTCTGCTCTTCTTCGGGTTTCGCTTCGACCTTCACACCATTCTTCAGCAGGTCGGAGACCAACCAGATGTCGCTGGGCGCGAAACTGGTGATGCGTTTGCCGTCGGTAGTGGTCGCTTTCAGGGTACGCCCTTCGATGACCACCTTGTCGACATGTCCTGCCCTGACCTCATCCAAGAATTGCGAATAATCCAACTGCACCTGCGCCGTCGATTGTTGACGCGCATTGAACTGATTGAATACGGTCATCAGCACCAAAGCCACGACCATCCATATCCCGACACTCTTGAATAGATTATTCACACCTGCTCCTTACCGAGCGAAAAACGAAGTTGCATTAGACACGGTCTGTGCTCATTTCTCAAGCTTACCTAGCCCCACAAGATACTGCTCACTACTGCGATCGCGCGAAGCCTTGGGCTTACGAGTGACCACCTTTTCAAAGTGGGCACGTGCCAGTTTCAGATAATCCTCAAAGCCGACACCTTGGAATATCTTCACCACGAACGAGCCGCCCGGCGCCAGATGCTTCGCCGCAAAATCCAAGGCCAATTCCGCCAAATACATGGAACGCGCCTGATCTGCCGAACCCACGCCACTGATATTGGGGGCCATATCCGACATTACAAGGCCGATTTGACGCCCATCGAGCATCTTCTCGAGTTGCGCCAGCACCTCGTCCTCCCGGAAATCTCCTTGGATGAACTCGACACGCGGCAGTGGCTGTAGTGGCAACAGATCGAGCGCGATGATGCGCCCGTGCGGCCCTAGCTTCTTCGCCACCACCTGACACCAACTGCCCGGTGCAGCCCCCAGATCCACTACGACCATCCCCGGCTTGATGAGATGATCGCGTTCGTCCAACTCGATCAATTTATAGGCAGCACGCGCACGGTAACCTTCCTTTTGCGCCATCTGCACATAAGGATCGTTCACATGCTCTTGCATCCATTGTTTGCTGGTTTTGGAAGCCTTCATCGTTTAGAATCCGCGCCTTAATCGAATAAGGTCAATATGTTGAATCTATCTGTAGCACAGCGCCTCGAACTCAAAGGTCGCGCCCACGCCCTCAAACCTGTGGTCATCATCGGCAACGCCGGGCTGACACCATCCGTACTGGATGAGATCGAACGTTCTTTGAAAAGTCACGACTTGCTGAAGATCCGTGTGATGAATGACGACCGCGAAGCCCGCGACGCCATGATGACCGAGATCTGCGAACTATTGAAAGCGGGTGCCGTACAACACATCGGCAAGATGCTGGTGATCTATCGCCCGCTCGCCGTCCCTATCGCCAAAGCACCCAAAGCACGCAAAGGCAAATCGCTCACCAAGAAGCAACTGGGCAGCAAGGCCTAGCGAGGGAGGGCACGCTTTGTGCCCACGAGCTCCCTGCATGGGCAGCAGCCACGCTTGGGCAAACGAAGAAACAGTTTGCCCGCTCTACGACTCTTCCCAATTAGATGTACTGCACTTCCACCACTTCGTACTCGCGCACCCCACCCGGCGCCTGCACCTCGGCGATGTCGCCGCCGGATTTGCCAATCAAGGCTCGTGCGATAGGTGAGCTGATGGAAATCTTGCGCTTCTTGATATCCGCTTCATCTTCACCCACGATCTGGTAAGTCACCACGTCGCCGTTGTTCACATCTTCCAGAATCACGGTTGAGCCGAACACGCAACGACCATCCGCATTCAGCGTCTTGGGATCGATGATCTGCGCACTACCCAGTTTGAACTCCAGCTCGATGATACGCCCTTCGACGAAGGACTGTTTTTCCTTGGCAGCTTCGTACTCGGCATTCTCCGACAGGTCGCCCTGCGCGCGCGCTTCCGAGATGGCATTGATCACAGCGGGACGCTCCACCGTCTTCAGATTGTGCAGTTCGTTGCGCAATGCTTCAGCGCCGACCACAGTCAATGGGATCTTACTCATAGGATGATTCCTTAATTGAATCGACGGTGCAGCGACTGCACGTCATAGACTTGCAACTCGGCCAAGTGATGCATACCGAGACAGGCGGCACGTGCACCGGCAAGTGTCGTGTAATACGTCACACGACCTTGCAAAGCGGCATGGCGGATGGAATAAGAATCCTTCATCACAGAAGGCTTGCTATCGACCGTGTTGACGATGAGGCTGACCTCGCCGTTCTTGATCATGTCCACGATGTGCGGGCGGCCTTCCTGAACCTTGTTCACGATAGTCACCTCCACACCGGCAGCGGAAATCACAGAACCCGTACCGCGGGTCGCCAGAATAGTGAAGCCCAATTCCTTGAGTGAGCGCGCCACTTCGGCAGCGCCTGTCTTGTCCGCTTCGCGCACGCTGATGAACACCTTGCCGCTCTTGGGCAACTTAACGCTCGCGGCGAGTTGTGATTTGACGAAAGCTTCGGCGAAGGTCTCGCCCACGCCCATCACTTCTCCGGTCGATTTCATCTCTGGGCCGAGGATGGTATCGACGCCGGGGAACTTGATGAAAGGGAACACCGCTTCTTTCACCGAGTAGTACGGCGGAATGACCTCTTTGTTCACCCCCTGGGAGGCCAAACTCTGACCCGCCATACAGCGTGCTGCGATCTTCGCCAATGGCACGCCGGTCGCTTTAGACACATACGGCACGGTACGTGAGGCACGTGGGTTCACTTCCAGCACATAGACCGTCTCGCCTTGGATAGCGAACTGCACGTTCATCAGACCGATCACATTGAGTTCTTTGGCCATCGCCACCGTCTGGCGACGCAGTTCATCTTGCATCTTGGCGGACAGCGAATACGGCGGCAACGAACAGGCCGAGTCACCCGAGTGCACGCCCGCTTCCTCGATATGCTCCATGATGCCGCCGATGATGACTTGCTTGCCGTCCGACACCGCATCCACATCCACCTCGATCGCGTCGTTCAAGAAGCGGTCGAGCAAGATAGGCATACGTTCTGGATAAATCTTAGCCAACTCTTCCGCATCACGCATGTAACGTTCAAGGTCGGGTTGCGCGTGAATGATCTCCATACCACGTCCGCCCAACACGTTGGAGGGGCGCATCACCAAGGGATAACCGATCTCAGCCGCACCCGCTACCGCTTCAGCCCCATGGCTCGCAGTGCGATTGGGCGGTTGTTTCAGTTCCAACTTACGCAACATCGCCTGGAAGCGCGCGCGGTCTTCCGCCATATCAATCATATCGACCGATGTGCCGATGATAGGTACGCCGTTCTTGGCCAAACCGTGCGCCAACTTCAACGGCGTCTGCCCGCCGTACTGCACGATCACACCGACAGGCTTCTCGACAGCCACGACTTCCAGCACGTCTTCCAGTGTCAGCGGTTCGAAGTACAAACGATCCGACGTGTCATAGTCGGTGGAGACCGTTTCCGGATTGCAGTTGACCATGATGGTCTCGTAACCGTCCTCGCGCATCGCCAGAGCGGCATGCACGCAGCAATAGTCGAACTCGATACCCTGACCGATACGGTTCGGTCCGCCGCCCAGCACCATGATCTTCTTTTTGTTGGTAGGGACAGACTCACACTCTTCTTCGTAAGTGGAGTACATATACGCGGTGTTGGTGGAAAACTCCGCCGCACAGGTGTCCACACGCTTGAACACCGGACGCACATTCAGCGCGTGGCGATACGCACGCACCGCCGCATCATCCGTGCCCAACAACTTAGCCAAGCGCGCATCGGCGAAACCGCTACGCTTCAAATGGCGCATCGCATCCGCGCTGATGCTTTCCAGCGTGACGTTTTCCAACGCCTGCTCCTGACGGATCAGGTCTTCGATCTGCACCAGGAACCACGGGTCGATCTTGCTGATGTCGAATACTTCGCTCACGCTCATGCCAAGACGGAAAGCATCGCCCACCGCCCAGATACGATCCGGACCGGGGTTGCCGAGTTCGGCGCAGATCGCTTCGCGCTCGCTGTATTTGGTATCCAGTCCGTTCACGCCGACTTCCAGACCGCGCAACGCTTTCTGGAACGATTCCTGGAAGGTGCGGCCGATCGCCATCACCTCGCCCACCGATTTCATCTGCGTGGTCAGGCGGTCGTTGGCTTGCGGGAATTTCTCGAAGGCAAAACGCGGGATCTTGGTCACCACGTAGTCAATGGTCGGCTCGAACGAAGCCGGGGTCGCACCGCCCGTGATATCGTTCTTCAACTCGTCCAGCGTGTAACCGATGGCCAGTTTGGCCGCCACCTTGGCGATGGGGAAACCGGTGGCCTTAGAGGCCAGTGCCGAGGAGCGCGACACGCGCGGGTTCATCTCGATCACCACCATGCGCCCATCGTTCGGATTGATGGAGAACTGAACGTTGGAACCGCCGGTCTCCACGCCGATCTCGCGCAGCACCGCCAGCGAGGCGTCGCGCATGATCTGGTATTCCTTGTCGGTCAGCGTCTGCGCCGGGGCGACCGTGATGGAGTCGCCGGTATGCACGCCCATCGGGTCCAGGTTCTCGATGGAGCAGATGATGATGCAGTTGTCGTTGCGGTC
>JARCRR010000100.1 GCA_029850565.1 Gallionella sp.
GGCCAGCGCGAGTCGCTGAAGAAATATTGCATCGATCTGACCGAGCGCGCACGCCAAGGCAAACTCGATCCGGTCATCGGCCGCGACGACGAGATCCGCCGCGCCATCCAGGTGCTGCAACGCCGCACCAAGAACAACCCGGTGCTGATCGGCGAACCCGGCGTGGGCAAGACAGCCATCGTCGAAGGTCTGGCGCAGCGCATCATCAACGGCGAAGTACCGGAATCGCTCAAGGGCAAGAAGGTACTGTCGCTGGACATGGCGGCATTGTTGGCGGGCGCCAAATATCGCGGCGAGTTCGAAGAGCGCTTGAAGAACGTGCTCAAAGAATTGTCGCAAGATGAAGGCAAGACCATCGTGTTCATCGACGAACTACATACCATGGTCGGTGCGGGCAAGGCAGAAGGCGCGATGGACGCGGGCAATATGCTCAAACCCGCGCTGGCACGCGGCGAGCTGCATTGCGTGGGGGCGACCACGCTGGACGAATACCGCAAGTACATCGAAAAAGATGCCGCGCTGGAGCGCCGCTTCCAAAAGGTGTTGGTGGACGAGCCCTCTGTGGAATCCACCATCGCCATTCTGCGCGGTTTGAAAGAGAAGTATGAAGTGCATCACGGTGTGGAGATCACCGACCCCGCCATCGTCGCGGCGGCGGAGTTGTCGCACCGCTACATCACAGATCGTTTCCTGCCGGACAAGGCCATCGACCTCGTGGACGAGGCTGCATCGCGTCTGAAGATGGAGATCGATTCCAAGCCGGAGGTGATGGATAAACTCGAACGCCGCTTGATCCAGTTGAAGATCGAGCGCGAAGCCGTGAAGAAAGAGAAGGACGAAGCTTCGCGCAAACGTCTGGGCTTGATCGAGGACGAGATCAAGAAACTGGATCGTGAATACGCCGATCTGGAAGAGGTATGGAAAGCGGAGAAGGGCGCGGCACAAGGCGCCGCCACCGTGAAAGAAGAGATCGAAAGTGTGCGTGCCGAAATCGTGCGTCTGCAACGCGAAGGCAAACTGGAGAAGGTGGCCGAGTTGCAATACGGCAAGCTGCCGCAACTCGAAGCCAAGTTGAAAGAAGCCGCACTGCGCGAAGCTGAGGGCGATGGCACCAAGAACAAGTTGTTGCGTACCCAGGTTGGCGCGGAAGAGATCGCCGAAGTGGTGAGCCGCGCCACCGGTATCCCTGTGTCCAAGATGATGACGGGCGAACGCGACAAACTACTCAAGATGGAAGACAAGCTGCACGAGCGCGTGGTGGGGCAGGACGAGGCGGTGCGCCTGGTGAGCGATGCTATCCGTCGTTCGCGTTCCGGTCTGTCCGATCCCAACCGTCCTTACGGTTCCTTCCTGTTCTTAGGCCCGACCGGCGTGGGCAAGACCGAGCTGTGCAAGGCATTGGCCGGTTTCATGTTCGACTCCGAAGATCACCTCATCCGCATCGACATGAGCGAGTACATGGAGAAACATTCCGTCGCACGCCTGATCGGCGCACCGCCCGGCTATGTCGGTTATGAAGAGGGCGGTGGTCTGACCGAAGCCGTGCGCCGCAAACCGTACAGCGTCATCCTGCTGGACGAAGTGGAGAAGGCTCACCCCGACGTGTTCAACGTGCTGCTGCAAGCGCTGGACGACGGTCGCATGACCGACGGCCAAGGCCGCACCGTAGACTTCAAGAACACCGTGATCGTGATGACCTCCAACCTAGGTTCGCAGATGATCCAGCAGATGTCCGGCGACGATTATCAGGTCATCAAGCTGGCGGTCATGGGCGAGGTGAAGAGCTACTTCCGTCCCGAGTTCATCAACCGCATCGACGAGGTGGTGGTGTTCCACGCTCTGGACGAGAAGAACATCAAGTCCATCGCGCGCATCCAGTTGCAGTATCTGGAGAAACGCCTGGCCGCGATGGAGATGAAGCTGGACATCAGTGAAGCCGCACTGGCCGAGATCGCCAACGCGGGCTTCGACCCGGTGTACGGTGCGCGTCCGTTGAAGCGGGCCATCCAGGCACAACTGGAGAACCCGCTGGCCAAACAGATACTGGAAGGGCATTTTGCAGCCAAAGACACAATTAAAGTGGACTGCAAGAGCGGGTTAATGAAATTCGATAAAGGTTAAACGGTACATCTAGATGCGAATGAGATATGAGTTGAATGGCCCGGCACGAGCTGCCGGACCGCTGCGCAAGTTAGTGGCGTTGATCGTGACTGTTGCGGTGTTTGTCTTGGCGTTGATGTTCTCGGCAGTGTTGCTGGTGGTCATTGCCATCGTCGGTACCATTGCGGGTGCATATCTGTGGTGGAAGACACGTGAGATGCGCAAGATGATGCGCAACATGCCACCGCGCGAGATGCGTCGTGAAGAAAAGATGGCGGATGAAAAAGTGTTCGAGGGCGAAGTGATTCGTGTGGTCGACTCTCAGCATTGAAGACGAGCATTAGCGGCGGGTGAAGATAGATTAAACGAGCAAAGATAAAGCCCGGCATGCCGGGCTTTATCTTTCATCAATTAGTCACGTGTTCACGGGACAGGTATCTGACCACTTCGTCAGCCGGAACTGCCGGACTGAACAGGTAGCCTTGATATTCCTCACACTGCAGATACTTGAGGAAATCCAGTTGCTCCTGATTCATCACTCCTTCCGCGATCACTCGTATGCCCATCGCATGGGCCAATAGTACCGTCGCACTGACGATGCTCTCGTCGTTCTTGTCGGTGGTGATATCGCGCACGAAGGATTGGTCGATCTTAAGATACTTCATCGGCAACGTCTTCAGACGACTGAGCGAGGAGTAGCCGGTACCGAAATCATCCAGTGCCAGAGTAAAACCGGCCTCGTTCAACTGGTTCATCACGGCCAAGCTGTTCTCGCCCAGGTCCATCAACATGCTTTCCGTCAGCTCGAGTTCGATGTAGCGTGCATCGACGCCGGTGTCGCGCACGATGGTTTGCACCTTGCTTGCAAAATCGAGCTGGTTGAATTGGCGGGCGGACAGATTCACTGCGATCGGCACGATGTGATATCCCTGCGATAGCCAGATGCGCGCCTGCAATGCCGCCTGGCGCAACACCCAATCGCCGATCTCGTTGATCATTCCGCTATCTTCCGCGACCGGGATGAATGTGTCCGGGGGAATGAAGCCCATCTCGGGATGCTGCCAGCGCAACAGCGCTTCCATGCCGACCACTGCACCGCTGAGCACATTCACCTTTGGCTGGTAATGCAGCTTGAGCTGTCCTTGGGCGACGGCGATGCGCAGATCGTTCTCCAGATGCAGACGCTGCACCGCTTTGACATTCATTTCCGGTTTGTAATATTCGAAGCGGTTGCGTCCCGTGTTCTTGGCGCGATACATCGCCAGATCGGCATTGCGCAACAGTTGCACGGCCGTGTCGCCGTCGTCCGGATAGACGCTCACGCCTATGCTGGGGGTGATCGATAACTTGTAATTGTCCACAGTGAACTGTTCGAGCAGGGAGGCGATCATCTTCTCGGCGATGAACGTGACTTCGTCTTCAGAGCCTATATCTTCCAGCAAGGCGACAAACTCATCGCCGCCCTGGCGCGCAATGGTGTCGGCGCGGCGCAGGCAGGCCCGCAGGCGTTGCGAGACCATGCGCAACAGCTCATCCCCCACGTCGTGTCCCAGCGAATCATTGATGTTCTTGAAGTGATCTAGGTCGATGAACAGCACGGCCATTCTGGTCTGATGGCGCTGTGCCGCAGTGATCGCCTGATCCAGCCGGTCATTCAGCAGATAGCGATTGGGCAGCCCGGTCAGCACATCGTAATTGGCCAGATACTGTATCCGTTCTTCTTCCTGCTTGCGCTCGGTGATGTCCAGAAAGACCGCGATGTAATGCGAGATGTTGTTCTGCTCATCGCGCAACACGCTCACGGTGACCCATTCCGGGAATACTTCGCCGTTCTTGCGTTTGTTCCATATCTCTCCGCGCCATTGGTCCTTGCCGCGCAGCGAGTCGTAGAAAGCCCGGTAGAACTCATGGGTCTGCTTGCCGGATGACAGCAGGCGCGGATTCTTGCCGATCACTTCGGCTTCCGCATAGCCGGTGATCTCGGAGAATGCGCGATTGACTGAAACTATGTTGCGCTCGGCATCGGTGATCATGATCGCTTCGCTGTTGTTCTCGAACACTTTGGCGGAGAGCCGCAACCCTTCTTCGGCTTTCCTGCGTTGGGCGATCTCGCGGGTCAGTTCCTGCACCATGTCGCGGATCGCGGTAGACAGGTGTGCCACTTCGTCGTCACCTTGCTTGGCGGGTACGTCATAGAGCAACTCACCGGCAGCGATATTCTCTGCCGCTTGGCTGATGCGGGTGATCGGACGTGCGATGCGGCCTGCCATTATCCATCCCAGCCAGGCGAACAGCAGACCCAGCACACCCCCCATCAGCAGGATGTTTTGGCGCAATTGACGGGCGGGGGCGAACGCTTGTGTCACATCTTCGCGCATCAGGGATATCCAGCCCAAGCCCGGATAGTCGCGATAGCCGGAAGACTTGGCATAGCCGACCAGATAGGTCTTGCCGTTGCTCCATTTTTCCAATAGATAACCGCTCTCATGGCCAGCCTGCTGGATGGCCTGCATGGTGCGCGGGGCAAGCTTGGCCAATTCGCTGCGCGCTGCTTCCGGCCCCGACAACACCAAGCCGTCCTGCGTCAACAGAAAGATGTCCTTGCCCGGGGTCTGCTTGCTATCCAGTACTTCTTCCGCCCACTCCCAGAAGATGTGCCCGCACAGCACGCCTTGCAGTACGCCATTCTTGTCGATCACCGGTGCCGCCACATCCACCAGATAGAACATCTCGCCGCTGGGGTTGGGCAGCAATTTGGACAGCAGCAAAGCATCATGCATGTCGCCGATGTAATAGCGGTCACGTCCCTGGGTGCACCACGGACGTTTGGACAGGTCTTTGCCTTCCAGATATTTCCCTGTTCCGACCAGCCCGATGCCTTTTGCGTCGCAAATGCCGATCCACGCATAGGCGTTGAAGGTATGCTGCAGCCGCTCCAGGATGTCGCGCTTGCGTGCTATGGGTACGCGCGCCTCGCGGATGTCGTCGAGGATGGCAGCGTTCTGTATCTCGCGGCTGCGCTCGAACATGCCCCGATCCAGTACGTCCAGCGTACTTTTTGCGCGCCGCATGAATGATTCGCCCTCGCTCTGCTCGATCTGCTGCCTGCTGTTCTCGGCTGCGAAGTAGCTCAGCGCCAGCGACAGCAGCAAAGCGATGCCGCCGCTCGCAAAACTGATCTGCGCTCGCAAGCTGTTCCTGGGATTTATTTTGTTCAGCCAAGCCATGTTGTCTCACGCGCGATCGGTGTAAAAAGAAGCCGGAAATGTTTCCACAGCGTGGTCATTATAAATTGATGGTGAGGCCAGTGCATGACTATAGGAGCGGGATAAACTGACCCTTGGGGCTGGCGGTGAAGCAATGAAGATGAAATGCGATGCTGCCCTGTTAAGTTTGAGGCTCCATAAGGAGAAAGCCCGGCGTGCCGGGCTTTCTCTGTGCAAATGTCGAAGCAACTTCAATCGTTCACTCGAACTCTCAATGGGTAGTAGCAGGAGTGATGAACGGCTGAGCATCGTGATGATGTTTCTTCTCGTGTTTGGCCATCCGCTTTTCCTTTGCTGTCATCAAGGGTTTCTTCTTGGCGTCTCTATGAACATTGTGTGTTTTTGGCATGATCAAACTCCTTATCGTGATTAAGGGAAGAACTGCGGTTTCATGCTACTCCTATAGATCGGCTTTGTCTGGAGATTGTTTTGGCTGGCTCAAGTCCATGATGGGCAGCCCTTCGCGGGGCAGGTCGAGTGCCTCGAAGACTTTGAGTGCAGCGTAGGCATCGTTCGCCGCGTAGAGTATCTGCTGAGATGTGAGTTCGTGCTGTGACCAATCGGTGGTGGTGACTTTCCTCGACTTGGCAAAGCGTTGCTTGAAGACGAATCCCACTGCGTTTCGCACGCCCATCTCCTTCTGATAACCCTTCATGCTGAACACCGTATTCAGATCGACTACACCGCCGAATCTGATGCCGAATTTCTTGAAGATATGCCCGCTATCCGATTTGAGGCCGAAACCGACCTTGATGACTTTATCAGAGTGCAGCAACTCGATCAGGAAAGGCAACCCCTCCATTCGATGCGGTTGAAACAGATAAGCCCTGTCGTGCAGTGCGAACTGCACCACGTGCGGCCCGTCACTCACATCGCCGACAACAAAGGTTGGCTTGGATTCAGTATCGAAGCCCACGACGCCAGCCGCCTTGATCTCGGCCGCAGCGGAGGCAAACTCATCTTTGGTTTTCGGCACATGGACGTGTTCCAGCGCAAGGCCGACGAACGGTTCCATCAATGCGATCTCGGATTTGGTCGGGGCGTGTTTTTTCATAGTTCAGGCGTTTTGATTTGTGATGGCCCTTTTGCTATCGCTGCCCGTGCGCGCAACTGGCCGCAAGCCCCTTCCACTTCCTGCCCTGCCGAATCGCGCACTCTGGAGTAGATGCCTTGCCGGTTGAGTGTGTGCATCATCTCCGCCGTGCGCTCGGCAGAGGGGCGGCGATAGGGCAGACCATCCACCGCATTAAAGGGGATGAAATTCATGAGCGCATATTTGCCCGAAAGCAAAGCGGCGATGCGCTCCAGCTCGGCATCGCTGTCGTTCACCCCCTCGATCAACGTCCATTGATACTGCGTCGGATAACCCGTGGCACGCGCATATACCTCGGCGCGTTCCACCAGCTCCTCCACGGAAATGTCAGGCGCGTGCGGCAATAACTTCGCGCGTAACTCAGCGTTGGTGCTGTGTAGCGAAAGGGCGAGTGCGGGTTTTACTTTTTCCAGCGACAGACGCTCGAACACACGCACATCGCCGACCGTGGAGAACACCAGATTCTTGTGCCCGATGTTGCCTTGTGTGCCCAGCACATCGATGGCTTCCAGCACGTTGTCCAGATTGTGTGCCGGCTCGCCCATGCCCATGAACACCACCTTGCTCACCGCGCGGCGTCTGCGCGCCAGTACCACCTGCGCCACGATCTCCGCGCTGCCGAGCTGGCGCAGCAAACCATTGCGGCCGCTCATGCAGAACACACACCCCACGGCACAACCCACCTGCGTCGATACGCACAGTCCGCCACGCGGCAGCAGCACGCTCTCCACCATCTGACCGTCATGCAGTTCCACCAGCAAGCGCGCGACCTCATCGTTATCGGAAGTTGTGCATAGCGCTATGTTTACTCCCTCTCTCGCATTGCGGGGGATAACCGGCGACTTGCCCGCTTGCGGGCTTAGTCGAATGGCTAGTGGTTCCATCAGGGTTGGGGTGGGTGAACGGTCATAGTTTCCATGACCGTTGGCGGGATATTCGCCGTGTAAACGCGCCAACCCATTCAACTCCGCCTCGATGGCGGGCAACTCATTGCGTAGTGCCGCTGGAAAGAAAGTCTCGGCAGGGCTTCCTTTTATGTCGTACGAACGCACTTGGCTCCAGCCGCGCAGCAGCCTATCTTCGTGGCATGGCTTGGCACCGAGGTCGTGCAGACGCTGGCGGAGATGGGCGATGCGCAGCGGAGAAGGAGAAGCGGGAATCAAAGCGGGTTTGGAAATGATTGCGGGGAAGTGGTGCGGATTTTAACTCAAGCTTTGGCTTATTATTCGGTGACTACAAAGAGGAAGTCAGGCTCGCCGGGCTTTCATGAAAAGTATTTCGAT